>JASHRI010000183.1 GCA_030037435.1 Candidatus Acidiferrales bacterium
AATTAAATCGCCGGGAGGGCTGGGACGGCGAGCTGTCTCAGAACGATGTTTTTTCGCAGCCGGTCGCTGCTAAAGCCTCAAAGTGGAGCGGCGGCAATAGCAGACTTACTGCGGCCACAAGTGAACCTGGCGTAGTGGTTGGTTCAACACCAACCAAAGCCGTCATTTCGCCAAAAGCCTACATAAAGCCAAGGAAGGATGGCAATAGTACCCCACACGGCGCCTTCGGCCTGTGCCGAATGTCCGGTTTGCCGGCCGATCAGGAGGATGGCACACCACGCCGAGCAGTCTTAGCCTGTGCTGCCCATTGAAGCCTTAGTGTGAATTTTCGTGGCAGTCGGATCGCGTTCTAGTGGTGGCCCTCGGCGTGACCGCCGCTCTCCTGATGCCCTGGCAGCGCGTGTTCATTGCTGGCGTTATGATCGCCTTTGACTACGTTGCCCTTTCCATCTCTCGCCTCGTTGCCGTGGAAGTTGTTGTTGGGCTGATCTCCGCGCGCAGGCATCGGTCCTTTGTAACCGTGACGAGGGTCGAACCGGTTATCGACGTGGCCGGAGAAGTGGGCAGGGCCGTGGAACCAGGGGCCAGCTCCAATAAACACGCCGCTAACAAACCAGTCGGGCCCGTAGTAGCCGTAAGGCGCGCAGTTGTACGGAGCGTACGCGAAGTACCCGTATGGGCAAACGGGCGCGACTCCAATGTTGATGGAGACCTGCGCTGGCGCCGGCGCAGAGCACAATAGGGCCATAGTAAGAGTTGCGAAAACAAGGGCAAGAACTTTAGCCATGACTCCTCCTCGATGCGTTTAGACGCGAATTCCCTTTTTGTCTTGCGGGTGCGAACCAATATTACACCGGTTGCCTCCGCTCGCAATCTTTTTGCATTCGCTTCGATTGCCCGCAATCCCTAACGGTCCCTTCCTGGACCCCCGTTACGGGCTGGGCACGTATCTAGCTGTCGAACCATTTGCCGCCGTATGATATGAATTCACCTTTACATTTCCCGATCGAGGCGGCCAACCCGAGTTCGAACAGGTCTTCAAGAATGTCGATGATGTCCTCTGGAAAGAAGCAGGCTGCACCACCGAACTCGACTACATCGAGCAAACCTCCTGGGTGCTCTTCCTGAAATACCTCGATGCCCTCGAAGAAGACCGCAAGGCCGAGGCTGAGATGGCGGGCAAGAAGTACTCCTACCTTCTCAACAAGGAGTTTCGCTGGGAATCCTGGGCCGCGCCCAAAACCAAAGACGGCAAGATCGACCACAACAAGGCCCTCTCCGGCCCGGACCTCGTCGAATTCGTCAACGGCAGGCTTTTCCCGTATCTCCACGGATTCAAGCAGCGTGCGAGCAGCGCGAATACGATTGAATACAAAATCGGCGAGATTTTCGGCGAGATCAAAAACAAAATCTCCAGCGGCTACAACCTCCGCGAAATCATTGACCACATCGACGAGCTTCGCTTCCGCTCGCAAACCGAAAAGCACGAGCTCTCGCATCTCTACGAAGCCAAGATTCGCAATATGGGCAATGCCGGGCGCAATGGCGGCGAGTATTACACGCCGCGCCCGCTGATTCGCGCCATCATCAAAATCGTAAAGCCGAAAATCGGCGACAAAATTTACGATGGCGCATGCGGCTCCGCCGGATTCCTGTGCGAATCCTTCGAATATCTGAAGGCCAAGGGAAATCTGACCACCAAGGATCGCCAAACTCTCCAGGAAAAGACCTTTTTCGGCAAGGAAAAGAAATCCCTCGCCTACATCCTCGCCATCATGAACATGATCCTCCACGGCATCGACGCGCCCAACGTCATCCACACCAACACGCTCACCGAAAATCTCGCCGACATTCAGGAAAAGGACCGTTTCGATGTGGTGATGGCCAACCCGCCCTTCGGCGGCAAGGAGCGCAAGGAAATCCAGCAGAATTTTCCGATCCGGACCGGAGAAACTGCCTATCTCTTCCTTGAGCACTTCATCAAGAGTCTCAAGGCGGGCGGACGAGCCGGCATCGTAATCAAAAATACGTTTCTCTCGAATACGGACAACGCTTCAATCAGCCTTCGCAAGCAGTTACTCGAAAGCTGCAATCTGCACACCGTCCTCGATAATCCCGGCGGCGTGTTTCAGGGCGCGGGAGTCAAAACCGTCGTCCTCTTTTTCGAGAAAGGCGCGCCTACTCGCAAAATCTGGTATTACCAGCTCGATCCTGGCCGCAACCTCGGCAAAACCAATCCTCTCAATGACGATGACCTGAAGGAATTCGTCGAGCTACAGGCCAAATTCGCCGATTCGCCAAAATCCTGGACCCTCGACGCCAAGAGCATCGACCCTGAAACTTTCGATCTCTCTGTCAAGAACCCGAACGGCAACGACGAAGTCAAGCATCGCAGCCCACAAGAAATCCTCGACGAAATCGCGAATCTTGACGCCGAGAGCGCCGAGGTGCTCCGAGGGATCGGGGCTTTACTATGAACGCGGAATGGGCGACCGAGCCACTAGACAATTGCATCGAGGCCGTCGACTACCCCTCAAAAATCCTACGCAAGGACTTCCTCGAACAAGGAGCATTCCCAATCATCTCCCAAGAAGAAAACTTCATAAATGGCTACTGGGACAATGAACGGGACGTGTTCCACGTAAAGAAGCCCGTCGTCTTATTCGGCGATCACACACAAATCCTGAAATATGTAGACTTCGATTTCGTATTAGGCGCCGACGGCGTGAAGATTCTCCAACCTAAAGAACCTTTGAATTCGAAGTTCTTGTACTACCAGTTGCAGGCCGTCACGCTGCCGTCCTTGGGATACGCACGGCACTATAGGCTGCTGAAGGAGGTGCGGATCAGCTGGCCGGCACCCGCCGAACAGCGGCGCATCGTCGGTATTCTCGACAAAGCCTTCGCCGCCATCGCCACCGCCAAAGCCAACACCGAAAAAAACCTCCAAAACGCCCGCGAGCTGTTCAACAGTGAACTGGAATCGCTGTTCACGCCAAATGGCCATGGCTGGGCGGAGGCGACCATCGGAGACTGCATTCACTTCATTGACTACCGGGGTAAGACCCCCAAAAAGACCGAGTC
>JASHRI010000184.1 GCA_030037435.1 Candidatus Acidiferrales bacterium
AAGGCGCCCGATCTACCCGAGCAGCCGAAGCCGCAATCGTCCGTTGTGCCGCCTCCTCCGACGCCGCCGCAGCCTTCCCAACTCGAGGCCGTGCAGCCGTCGCAGCCCAAGACTCCTAAACTGAATCTCGGGTTGACGCCGCTTTCCCCCGGCCAACAGATCCAGAATCAGGTGCAGGACGCGATCCGTTCGGGCCATCAAGGACAGGTCTACGGTGGCCCGGCCGCGCCCGGCCGTGGCGGCCCGGGCCCGGCAGGCGAAGCCCAGATCCTATCGGATACTCAGGGCGTCGACTTCACCAGCTACATCCAGCGGCTGCTCGCTACGCTCCAGCGCAATTGGGAAGCGGTGATGCCGGAATCCGTACGTTTGGGAGATCGCGGCATCGTCTACACGACGTTCCAGATCAATCCCGATGGCAGCGTCCCGGCACCGGATCCGATTTTAGAGCGCACGTCCGGCAAGGAGCCGCTCGACAACGCCGCGATGTCCGCGATTCATGCCTCGAATCCATTCGAGCCGCTGCCCTCTGCGTTTCACGGCCCGTATCTCCGCCTGCGAATCATTTTCCTCTACAATATCCCGCGAGATCAGCGGAACAATCTGCCGTGAAACTGAGCCGTGCCCAGGTCGCGGGAGCCCTGCTGTTCGCCGCGCTGGTGCTGATCTTCCTGCTGCTTCGATATTGGGTCTTTTCGGGATGAGCGACCTGCCGCCGCTCGTAGTGATTCTCGGCCCCACCGCCTCGGGCAAATCGGCGCTGGGTATCCATCTGGCCGAAAATCTGTGCGGCGAGATTCTGGTTTGCGATTCCACCCAGGTCTATCGCCATTTCGACATCGGCACAGCCAAAGTCGCTATCGCGCAGCAGCGCGGCATTCCGCACCATCTCACCGACCTAATTGAGCCCATCGAAGTGTTCACCGCCGGGGAATATCGCAGGCGTGCACTCGACGTGCTGGAAGCCCTTCGAGCGCGCACCAAGCCGCCGGTGCTGACCGCGGGCACCGGACTCTATCTTCGCGCCTTACTCGAAGGTCTCGCCGATGCCCCCGAGCGCTCGGAGAATCTGCGCGAACGCTTGCGCCAAAAAGCGCGCCTTCGCGGCGCCGAACATCTACACAAGTTGCTGGCCCGCGTGGACCGCGAGGCTGCTGGGCGCATCGCACCGCGCGACACGCAGAAAGTAATTCGCGCGGTCGAGATGCGCATTCTCACCGGCAAACCCGTCGGCGAAATTCATCGCGGCGGCCGAACGGGACTTCAGGGCTATCGCGTGATCAAGATTGGCCTGCTGCCACCCCGCGCGGAGCTTTATGCCCGCATCGACGGGCGCGTCCGGGCCATGATCGATGGCGGCTGGGTCGACGAGGTTCGCAATCTGCTGGCCGCCGGCGTCCCTATGGATGCAAAACCATTCCAGTTCATCGGCTACTCGGATTTGCGCGAGCATCTCGCCGGCAGCCTGCCGCTCGAAGCAGCGATAAGACAAATCCAGCAAGCCACGCGACGCTTCGCCAAGCGTCAGCTTACATGGTTCCGCAAAGAGCCCGCCGTGCACTGGCTTCCCGGCTTCGGCGACGACCCGAAAGTCAGTGAAGCCGTTCTGAGTTCCGTTCGTGAACTCGTCGGCTGAATGCTTGACGGCTCTTCCGGTGTAGCCTATGCTCGAAGCTACATACGGTAGCGTATGGCAAGTGCCGCTCCATCGCGATCGCCAAGTCTCCATCCCATCGATTGGTTGAAAGCTGCTTTGACGCGCTTTGCAGATCATGGCCTCGATGCGGTGCGCGTCGAAGTTCTCGCCCGCGACCTGGGCGTCAGCAAGGGAAGCTTTTACTGGCATTTTCGCGACCGCCAGGACCTGCTGGACAAAATGCTCGGACTTTGGGAAGAAGACGAACTCGGCTGGCTCGACGTGGAAGATGGCGCAAGCGCCGCGACGCGTTGGGCGCGCCTAGTCGCCCGAACTGCCGACCCAGATAACCTCCGCCGGGAAGTCGCGCTGCGATCCTGGGCGCGGCAAGATGAGCGTGTGTCCAGTCGCGTGGCAACCATCGAGCGAAAGAAAGCTGCGTTGATCGCGGCAGTGCTGCGCGATGTAGGTTTCCTGCCACCGGTTGCACAGGAATGGTCGGAAGTCGTTCTGCTAGTCAGCCTCGGATGGGTGGATCGCGCAACTCGCGACCGCGCTTTCCACGTCGCCAGCCGTGGGCTTGGCGAATTTCTGTCTGAGGTGATTCTGGCGGCTTCGGCCGGGAGCTCCTCCCAGAACCGCTGAGCCGTCGTTAGCAAGTAGCGGCTTGGCTTTTCGCGAGCATCAAACTGTGGCACACTCGAATTTCCGCAGCGTTCGGCCGCCGCGCACAGAGCGCGGGCTGTCTTCGCAGGCGCCGAGGTTCGCGCAACGGACATGGATCCCCAGTACATCCGGAATTTCTGCATCATCGCGCACATCGACCACGGGAAATCTACCCTGGCCGATCGCCTGCTCGAACTGACAGGGGCGCTGAGCGAGCGCGAGATGACCGCGCAGGTGCTCGATTCCATGGACCTGGAGCGAGAGCGCGGCATTACGATCAAAGCTAAAAGCATTCGCCTCCATTATTCGGCGCGCGACGGCCACGAATACCGCCTGAATTTGATCGACACGCCGGGTCACGTGGATTTCTCGTATGAGGTGTCGCGCGCGCTTTCGGCGTGCGAGGGTGCGCTGCTGGTGGTCGATGCGAGCCAGGGTGTCGAGGCTCAAACCGTCGCTAATGCGTTTCTCGCTTCACGCCACAACTTGGCAATCCTGCCGGTGATCAACAAGATCGATTTGCCTGCGGCACAGCCCGACTACGTGAAAGAGCAGATCGAAAACGTGCTGGCGATTCCGGCGGACGATGCGCTGCTGATCAGCGCCAAGAGCGGACTGGGCGTGGAGAGTGTGCTCGAAGCGATCGTGAGCCGCATTCCGCCGCCCACCGGCACGGCTGATGCGCCGCTGCGCGCGCTGATTTTCGATTCGTGGTTCGACGCGTATCGCGGCGCCGTGGTGCTGGTGCGCGTGATGGAAGGCCGGATCACGCCTCGCACGAAAATCCGCCTCTGCGCGAACAACGAGATTTACGAGGTGGAAGATCTCGGCGTGCTGACGCCCAAACCCGTGGCGCTGGAAGAGCTGGCGGCGGGCGACGTGGGATTTCTGATCGCCAACATCAAGCGCGTGGCCGACGCTCGCGTGGGCGACACGATTGTCGAGGCCGACCGGCCCGCGCCGGCACTGCCTGGGTTCGAAGCCATCAAGCCGATGGTATTCGCCGGACTTTTTCCCGTGAACGCCAGCGACTACGAAATGCTGCGCGACGCGTTGGCAAAATTGCAGCTCAACGACGCGGCGTTTTTCTACGAACCTGAAAATTCCGTGGCGCTGGGATTCGGATTCCGCTCCGGATTCCTGGGATTGCTGCACATGGAAATCGCGCAGGAACGGCTGGAGCGTGAGTTCAACATCGATCTGATTACCACGGCACCCAGCGTCCGCTACCGCATCACCACGATTACCAACGAAGTGATAGAAGTCGATAATCCGACGAAATTTCCGCCGCCGACTTCAATCAAGAAAATCGAAGAGCCGATTCTGACGGCGATGATTATCACTTCGGAGGAATCCGTTGGCGGAGTGTTGTCGCTGTGCGAGGAAAAGCGCGGAGTGCAGAACAAGTTCGAATATCTCTCGCCTACGCGGATCATGCTGACCTACGAAATGCCGCTCAACGAGATCGTCCTCGATTTCTACGACCGGCTAAAAAGCGTTTCGCGAGGATACGCTTCGCTCGATTACCACATTTCCGGCTATCGCGAATCCGATCTGGTAAAGCTCGACGTGCTTGTCAGTGGCGAACCGGTGGATGCGTTGACCATCATCTGCCACCGCGATCAAGCCTACGAGCGCGGGCGCGATCTGGTGAGCCGACTTCGCAAATTGATTCCCCGACAGATGTTTGAGGTCGCGCTGCAAGCGACGATCGGCAGCCGCGTGATCGCTCGCGAGACGATCAGCGCGATTCGGAAAAACGTCCTCGCCAAATGCTACGGCGGAGACATTACGCGCAAGCGCAAGCTGCTCGAAAAACAAAAGGAGGGCAAGAAGCGCATGAAGCGCGTGGGCCGCGTCGATATCCCGCAGGAAGCATTTCTCGCCGTGCTCAAAGTTTCAGGCGGGTCCGAAGAAGAATAACCACCAATGTGCTTTCCCTTCGAAGCCGGTTCCTAATTCAAGGCGCTGTGATTCCACACGAGTTCACCTTGTCATGCGCGAGAAACACTGGTGGCGGCGAGTTTCACCGGCTCGCCGGGAAAACGAAGGTCGAAGCGTTGGACCAGCTCCGGCACGCTCTCGGGTTTCATTTCCAGCGCGTAGCGTGAGCACAAATCCCCCAACTGTGACGGCGTAACTTTCGTCACTCCTCCCAGATCCGAGAGTTCTTCGAAGAATTTCTCGAACCCCGCAGGCGAAATGATTTCCAAGATGCTCGCAGGCTCATCGCCGGCATTCCAAAAAGTGTGCCATTGGTTCCGGGGCTTAAACACCAGATCCCCAGGCTGCGCGTACACCACGTCATCACCCAGCAGCGCGCCCAAGCGGCCGCGAAGAACATAGCTGTATTCATCCTCGCGCGAATGTCTATGAAGCGGGGCACCCAGCGCGTGCGGCGACATGGGGTGCTCAATCAATGAAAACTGCCCGCCCGCTTCCACACCCCAAATCATGAAACGAACCCCGATCGTCCCCAAAAATCCTAGTTTTCCATCTCCCGGACCGACCACCTTAACGGGCATGCCTTGGTCTCCCCGTTGAAATTCTACAAATCAAAGATCGATGACACCCGCCAGTTAGTGGGCGGCGGGTGGGCCGGCGAGGGTGGTGTCCTGGTCGAGGACCAACTGCCATTTGCCGCCTCTGTGCTGCCAAACGGCGGAGCCGCGCATGTGAATGGTGCGACCGGGATTCGATGATCCGGCGGGTGGCCTGAATGTCAAATCTTCCAGCCCCGTGACTATCGCGCCGCCGGTAATTGGGATGACTTTAGGCTCTTTCAAATCGTATGCCGAAAGCGAGAGTTGCCCATTTTTGATCCCGTCGAGGAATTTCGTTTTGTCCTGCATGGCGCCATTGCCGTGGATGAAGATCGCGCCGTCGGCCATGAGCGGCTCGATCGTTGAGATGTCGGCTGCAACGACCGCATCCTGAAATTTCTTCTGCATTTGCAGCGCTTC
>JASHRI010000185.1 GCA_030037435.1 Candidatus Acidiferrales bacterium
TTCGGGGTGCGGTCACTGCTGGCTCTCAATACCGGCGACATCCCCAGAATCGGCGACCATGCCGAGGGCATTACTCTGGACTGGCGAGTTCTTGTGTTTGCGCTGGCCCTTTCGGTGTTCACCGGCATGATTTCCGGCCTCATCCCCGCAATCAAGGCCTCGAAGACGGACCTCGCGGCTGCGATGAAGGAAAGTGGCACGCGTGCCGGCACCGGGCTTCGCGGCAATAAAACCCGCTCCCTTCTGGTTGTGACCGAGCTGGCCCTCGCGATGGTTCTTCTCGTGGGTGCCGCCCTACTCATTCGCACCTTTCATGATTCGCGCACGGTCAATCCGGGATTTCAGACTCACGACATTCTCACGATGGACATGAATTTGACCGGAGTGCGCTTTCAAAAGACTGCTCCAGTCGCCGAGGTGATACGCCTCGGACAGCAGCGCCTGGAGAGCCTGCCTGGCGTAGACGCCGCGTCTGCGGCCTGTTGCCTACCGCTGGAAATCTCCTACGGCCTCCCGTTCAATATCGAGGGCCGTGCGCCCACCGAGGGCCCGTATTCGGGCGGAGGGTCATGGCGCAGCATTTCGCCGGGTTATTTCAGTGTATTTCACATCACACTGCTTCGCGGACGTACCTTCACCGTGAATGACACCGGGAATTCCCAGCCGGTCGTGGTGATCAACGAAAAGATGGCGAAGCAGTTCTGGCCCAAGGGCGACGAGCTCGGCGCCCGCATCACTATCGGCAAGGGCATGGGACCCGAGTTCGTGGATCCTCCGCGCGAAATCGTCGGAGTGGTCGGTGACGTGAGGGACAACGGTCTCAACAGGGACCCGGATCCAACGATGTACGTACCCATCTCGCAGGTGAACGACGCCCTCACGGCTCTCGACTCTACCCTCATCCCCGTTCAATGGGTGATTCACACGCGCGTCGCGCCCTTCTCGCTCTCGAAAGACATCGAGCGCGAGCTGCGCATCGCCAGCGGCGGGCTGCCCGTAGGAAGTGTCCGCACAATGGACCAGGTGCTTGAGCATTCCATCGCGGGCGAGGAATTTAATATGACGCTGCTGGTGATTTTTGCAGCGATCGCACTTTTGCTCGCAGCAGTCGGCATCTACGGGATCATGGCCTATTCGGTGCAGCAGCGAACTCAGGAGATTGGCATCCGCATGACTTTCGGCGCGAGCCCTGGGGACGTGCGCTGGATGGTCGTGCTCCACGGGATGATTTTGGCCTTCGTCGGAGTCGTGATCGGCGTGGCTGGCGGCTTGGGCTTCACGCGGTTGATGCGCACCTTGCTTTTCGGAGTGAAACCCTGGGATCCACTGATGTTTGTCGTCACCGCCGTTGTGTTGACGCTGGTGGCGTTGTTCGCGTGCTACGTGCCGGCTGCCCGGGCTTCGCGTGTCGATCCAATGGTGGCGTTGAGGCACGAATGAGGCGTTTGCAATGGATATAGCGAGACCAGACGAAAAAAAGCGGCGGCGCACGCGGCGGTTGTTTTATGCCGGCGCAGGATTATTGGTGGTAGTCGTGATAACGGCGGCGCTCGCGCGCCTAAAACCGGCCGCGCCGGGCGTGGATCGCTCCACGATTTGGACCGATACCGTAAAGCGCGGACCCATGCTTCGGGAAGAACGCGGATTGGGAACGCTGGTGCCGGAAACGATTCAGGTGATTCCCGCTGCAACGGACGGCCGCGTCGAACGGCGTTATGTGCTGCCGGGAACGCCAGTGAAAGCGAACACAGTGATCTTTGATTTGACCAATCCTCAATTGCAGCAGGAAACGCTCGATGCGGAGTATCAGTTGAAGGGCGCACAGGCTGTTTACGAACAGACCAAGGCGGAACTCCAGAATACGCTGATGGACAAGCGCACCACTGCCGCATCCATCTCATCCCAGTACAGAACCGCGCAACTACAGGCTGAAGCCGACCAGAAACTATTTGCCATGGGCGTGAGCGCAGAGGTGACCGCCAGGAAATCTCAGGTCGCCGCCGAGGAACTGGCCAAGGAGAACGATCTGGCGCAGAAGGAAGTCGAGACGTTCGAGCAATCCATCAACGCACAGCTGGCCGTCCAGCAAGCCAACGTCGACCAGAAGCAAGCGCTCTACGAATTGAAGAAATCGCAACTCGCGCAACTGCATGTGCGCCCCGGAATTGACGGCGTGCTGCAAGAGCTCGATGTGGACGTGGGGCAGCAGGTGACGCAGGGCACGGCGCTAGCGCGCGTCGCGCAGCCAACGCAATTGAAAGCGGAACTGAAAATTGCCGAGACGCAGGCCAAAGACATCGCGCTCGGCCAATCGGCGTCGATCGACACGCACAACGGCGTGATTCCCGGCCATGTGATCCGCATCGATCCGGCGGTGGTGAATGGAACGCGCACGGTCGACGTGAAACTCGATGGCCCACTGCCACCGGGAGCCGTGCCGGACCTGAGCGTTGAGGGCACGATCGAAATCGAGCGGTTGGCTGATGTTCTCTATGTCGGGCGTCCGGTTCATGGCGACGAGAACACCACGGTCGGCCTGTTCAAGCTCGTCGACGATGGCAAAGAAGCGGTTCGCGTACCGGTGGAAATGGGACGCGCGTCCGTGAATAGCGTCGAAATCCTCAAGGGCCTCCAGGCCGGCGATCAAGTGATCCTTTCGGATATGTCGAACTACGACAACGACGACCGTGTGGAGCTAAAGTGACGACCGTGCAAGCGTGGCCACCGCGACTCGCTCAGCATTTAGGGACGGAAGAATGATTCGACTCGCGAATGTCGAAAAATCGTACGACTCGGGCGCCGGGAAAACCTGGGTGCTTCGCAGAATCAGTCTCGACATTCACGAAGGCGACTTCGTCACAATCATGGGGCCGTCGGGCGCGGGAAAGTCGACGCTAATGAGTATCGTGGGCATGCTGGATGGGGACTGGCGCGGCGAATATTACTTCGCCGACCGCGCGGTGCATAAACTTGACAACCGCCACCGCGTCGAACTGCACAAGCAATATATCGGCTTCGTTTTTCAGCAGTACCACCTGCTCGATAATCTCACAGTTGCCGAAAACCTCGACCTGCCTCTCTCCTATCGCGACATTCGAAAATCCGAGCGCCAGGCGCTCGTAGCGGACACGCTCGATCGTTTCCAGATCGTCGGCAAAAAGGCTCTCTATCCGAGTCAGCTTTCGGGAGGGCAACAGCAGCTGGTGGCCGTCGCCCGCGCCATCATCGGCAAGCCGAAACTCCTGCTCGCCGACGAGCCTACCGGCAGCCTCCATTCGAGCCAGGGAAAAATGATTATGGACTTGCTGAAAAAATTGAACGACGAAGGCACCACGATCATTCAGGTGACCCACAACGACACTTGGGCCGCCTACGGAAATCGCGTGATTCAACTTGCGGACGGCTGGATCGTCGACGGCCAGGCCAGGACCGGTGCGGCGTGAAAATGAGTCCTAATTTTGGCAAAACTCGTCCTTTGGCCCCGAAAAGTGGTTCAACATCGAATTTCAATATTGAACTTTAATATGGAAGGAGTTAAGCATGAATGCCGCACAGCCCTTGATTCGCTTGGAAGGCATCACCAAGGTGTTTCAGGCCGACGAGGTTGAGACCCACGCGCTCAGCGAGGTGCATCTCGAAATCCAGCCAGGCGAATTTTTGTCCATCGCCGGTCCATCCGGCTGCGGCAAATCGACTTTGCTCTCCATCCTGGGACTGCTCGACTCACCTAACCACGGCAATTACTGGATTCATGCCGACGCCGTCGAAAACCTGTCGCTAGCTGATCGAACTCGCATTCGCAATCGCGAGATCGGCTTTATCTTTCAAGCCTTCAACCTAATCGGCGACCTCACCGTGTACGAAAACGTAGAATTGCCGCTCACCTACCGCAGCATGGGCGCGGCGGAGCGCAAGAAGCGCGTTGAGGAAGTGCTCGAGCGCGTGGGCATGAAGCACCGCATGAAACACTATCCTTCGCAACTTTCAGGAGGTCAGCAGCAGCGTGTCGCCGTGGCGCGTGCTCTGGTGGGACAGCCTTCGATTCTCCTGGCCGACGAGCCTACGGGAAACCTTGATTCGAAGAACAGCGAGGCCGTGATGGATCTGCTGCGTCAGTTGCATGGAGAAGGTGCCACAATCTGCATGGTCACGCACGATCCACGCTACGCGAGCATTGCTGACCGTACCATTCATCTCCTCGACGGGCGCGTTGTCGAAGAAGGCTCCGCAGCTTAGGGCGCCGTGTTGCTTAAGGCACGTGCAAATCGACCGCGCTGCCATCGCTGAAAAGGTGAACAATTGGTTGCCGCTTGGAAGAAGGACGCGCGGGGTCTTGCGTGTTTGGTGGGGGGGAACAGACCCCGCGCGCACTAGGGGGATGAACCTTTTCGGGCCACTTCGCTTCGGTCCTGTCTCCGTTGCGGGAACTTCGATCTTGTTTCCGCAAGCGAACTGCCCGATTTCAGATGCTTGATCTTGCGCAAGCTACGTTCCAAACGTTACTTTCTCAAGCCACTGATAGTGAGGACGTTATATTTTGGCTTTCAGACGGACCGCGTAAATTTTGCAGGGACCGCGGCAATCTTCCAGCGTTCAGACATAATCACCTGGCAAGGGGCGTTCGAACGATCACTTCCTAAGTTCTTTATTTGACTTGTCTATTTTTCGACGACAATCGCGTCCACTTCGATTTCTACGAGCATTTCCGCAGCGATTAAGCGGCTCACCTCGACCATCGCGGTGGCCGGACGAATCTTGGTGAAAACCTCACCATGTGCGCGTCCGATTTTTTTCCAGTCGGCGATGTGCGTGACGTAGATCCTTGTCCGCACCACATCCGATAGCCGCGCGCCGGCTTTCTCCAGGGCCGATTCGATGTTTCGCAGAGCTTGCACGGTCTGCGCGTAGGGGTCGCCCACACCGACGATTTTCCCCTGTGCGTCTGTGGCCGTCGTGCCCGACACGTAAACGTATGGACCCACTCGAACTGCTCTTGAATAGCCAACGATTGGCTCCCACGGAGTGCCGGTCGAAATGTTCTTGCGTTCCATGTTTCTTCGCCCTCTTATCTCCTTCTACGGATCAAGTCTCGATCGCAAATCCGGTGGCACTATGGGACACAGCTCGTTGCGCTTGCCGAAAATTCGATAACGAATCCGCGCTATGAAATCGTATACCAGATCGCGCAGAGGCCGTGGGATCACGCCCAATGCTCTCGCCCAAATGCCCCAACCGCGCCCCAGTCGCCGCAAAATGTACAGAAATGCGTCGGAGCGGAACAGCAGCGCGCCCTGATTCGTCAGAACCACTATGCTATCGGGCACCCGCGTCCGCTCGCTTTCAGGAACGCGCGCAGTAAAGGTCGGTCCCTGCAGCGGAGCAAAGCGAAACGCGTGGCCAGAGCGGTCGTGTTTCAGCACGAATTTCACCGCACGATGGCACAAGCCGCAGTGCCCGTCGTAGAACAGCATTTCGGCTTGAGGTTGGGCCGGAGACACCTGCGGGAAGCATAGCACGCAGCCCGCGCGATGCCCTACGTCGCGCCCTGCGTTGGTCGGCACTGGACAGAATTTCGCGAAGTCTCTAAGCTACTGCGGTCCGGCGAGGACCAGGAGAGCGCCGCGCAATGAAGTACAAAAGCATCCTCGACACTATAGGCGGCACTCCGCTTGTGCGCCTGAATCGAGTTGCAAAGGACGTGCCCGCCGAAGTCTACCTCAAGGTCGATTATTTGAATCCGGGCGGCTCGATGAAGGATCGCGTGGCGGTCTGGATGGTTGACGAGGCCGAGCGCAAAGGTCTGCTCCGTCCCGGAGGCACCATCATCGAAGCGACCTCCGGCAACATGGGCATGGGACTTGCTCTGGTCGCGTCCGTGCGCGGCTACAAAACGGTCTTTACGGTAACCGACAAACAATCACGCGAAAAGATCGACTTGCTCAAAGCCTTCGGTGCGGAGGTAATCGTCTGCCCCACCGCGGTGGAGCCCGAGGATCCGCGCAGCTACTATTCGGTGGCCAAAAAACTGGCGCGGGAAATTCCCAACGCCTATTTCGCCAATCAGTACGAAAATCCCGCGAACCCCGAGGCGCACTATCGGTCCACGGGTCCCGAAATCTGGGAAGATACCGAAGGTAAAATCACGCATCTCGTCTGTGGCCTGGGCACTGGCGGAACGGCCACGGGCGCCGGGCGCTTCCTCAAGGAAAAGAACTCTAAGGTGAAGGTCATTGGAGTCGATCCTTACGGCTCGCTCTTCTACGAGTACGCTAAGACCGGCAACATCGGCAAGGCCCGCACGTACGTCGTCGAAGGGATCGGCGAAGACATTTTGCCCGCGACCATGGATTTTTCCGTGCTGGACGATGTGATCCAAGTCAACGATGAGGAGTGCTTCCTTTGGGCGCGACGCCTTGCCAAGCGCGAAGGCATTTTCACGGGTGGCGCCGGCGGTGGCTGCGTTTCCGCGGCCCTGCGCATCGCCAAAGACTGCCGCGAGGGCGATCTGATCGTCGTGTTTCTGCCGGACTCCGGCACACGCTACTTGAGCAAGGTATACAACGACGGCTGGATGCACGAGCACGGCTATGCCGACGCCGAGGTGAGCCTCAGCGCGGCAGACGTGATTCGCGTGAAGCGCCAAAACGGCAAGAAACGCGACCTGATCGTCGTTGGGCCCAACCGCAGCGTCTTTCAGGCCCTTCAGAGCATGCAGCAGCAGGACATTTCCCAACTCCCCGTTTTCGAGGACGGCCGCTCCGTGGGAACGATTTTCGAAGACCAGATTCTCAACCTGGCGCTTCAGGGCAAGGATCTACGCAAGTTGATCGTCCGCGAAGTCATGGGCCCGCCGGTTCCGCAGGTACCTTCCAACGCTCCCGTCGAGCGCGTCACGCACTTGCTGAGCCATGAAAGTCCCGCCGTCTTCGTCGAGATGGAAGACGGCAAACTCGAAGTCCTGACCAAGTTCGACCTGATGGACACGATCGCCGGACTCGTCGGCCAGAAGCGCAAATCCTGATTACGCCTCGCTCCCTGCAATGCGGTGCTCGCCTTCCTCTTCGTCGACAGTCGTGTCAGGAAAACTCCGCGAGCCCAAAATCCTTTCCGCGCGCGGCAATCTCTGATAGCATCGATTGTCGCGTTCTTCGATCTTCTTCCGGTCTGGAGCAATCAATCATGGCACTCGCATGTGAAATTTGCGGCAAGAAGCCGCGTTATGGCAACACCATCAGCCACGCACATAACGTCACGCGCCGACGCTGGAATCCCAATCTCCGTCGTGTCAAGGCAATCGTCAACGGCGTGCGTAAACAGGTCCGCGTTTGCACCTCCTGCATTCGTTCCGGTCGCGTGAAGAAAGCCGCCTAACGCGGATTTCCGTTAAGAAGGAGATCCGCTTTGAGCCGGAAATCGAGCTTGCCTCGCAAATTCAACCGGAGTAGCGGCGTCCTGCTTATTGCCGTGCTCGCCCTTTGCGCAGTCAGTGCAGGCTGCAAACGCCAAGTCGCGCCCGGACCCGACGTCTGGGCTGTCGTCAACGGTAAGGAAATCCTGCGCGAAGACGTGGATAAGGTTTTCCGCTCGCGCGTCAATGCCGAAGCTCCGGCTCCCTCGCACGAACAGGCGCTTTCGCTCAAGCTCAGCATCCTCGACGAGCTGATCAATAGCGAAATCCTGCTCGAACGCGCCGAGCAGATGAATCTTGTCGCCAGCGACTCCGAGGTCGAGGATAAATTCACCGAATCGAAAAGCCCGTATACCGAGGAGGAATTTCAGAAAAAGCTGACGGACAGTGGTCTCACTGTCGACGATCTAAAAAGCGATATTCGCCGCCAGCTTTCCATCGACAAACTCCTGAACCGCGAAGTCGTGGCCAAAATTTCCATCACCGATCAGGATATCGTCGACTTCTACAATGAAAATCGTGCGCAGTTCAACGTGCCCGAGCCTCAATATCATCTCGCGCAAATCGTCGTCACTCCGCGGCCCGATCCGACTGTGCATAATCTGAAGAACGATAAGGCCAGCAACGACGCCGAGGCCGGCCGGAAGGCCGCTATGCTGATTCAGAAGCTCGATGCCGGCGTCGATTTCACCGAGTTGGCTACGGACTATTCCGAAGACGCCAGCTCCTCCACCGGCGGCGACCTTGGTTTCATCCCGGAGTCTGCGCTCAATCAATCCGATCCGGCGCTCAAGAAAGCAATCCTTGCGATGAAGCCGGGCCAATTTACTCAGCCGATTGCGGTCAAGGGCGGTGGCTACCGCATCGTGAAACTGATCGCCAAGGAATCCGCAGGCGATCGTCAATTGTCAGATCCTCAGGTCCAACAAGCCATCCGCGACGCCTTGCGCACGCGCAAAGAACAGCTTCTTCGCTCCGCTTACTTGATCGAGGCTCGCGACGAAGCGCACGTCACCAATTTCCTTGCGCAACAAGTCCTCGAATCCGCGGGCAAACTGCCGGCGGACAAGTAGCGATAGCAAGCCGCTGCGCCAATCCGCTTGCCATGACGCGCCGGCAGCCTAATGAAGCGATATCGTGAAGCGTTCTCGGGAATGCTATGATTTCTGTCCGCATAGGCGCGGCGGTATTCATAATCGGCACGATTTGAGAGGCGACAATGAGCGACGAGATTCTTGAGAGGCTGGCGATTCGTGAAGTGGTGGAAAATTGGGTGCTCTGGCGCGACGCGGGCGATTGGGAGCGTTTCCGCACCGTCTGGGCCGACGACGGCCATATGATGGCCACTTGGTTTCAAGGCTCGGGCGAGGAATTCGTTCGGGTTAGCCGCGAGGGCTTCGAGCGCGGGGTCAACATTCTTCATTCACTCGGCGCGTCGTCAATTGAGGTAGCCAAAAGTCGCGGCATCGCCCAGACAAAGATGGCGATTCTACAGCGCGCGACCGTTCACGACGTGCTATGCGACGTTGTCTGCGTCGGCCGCTTCTACGATTTCTTCGAAAAGCGGAATGGCAAATGGGTGCTGGTGCTGCGGCAGCCGATCTACGAAAAGGATCGCCTCGACCCCGTCGATCCCGCCGCCAAACTATCGCTTGATCAGTCCGTTCTCAGCCGCTTTCCGGAGGGCTATCGTCACCTCGGCTATCTGCAGACGCAAAATGGCTTCAAGGTAAAGATCGACATGCCCGGCCTTCGGGGACCCGCAGTGCAAGCGCTCTACGAGCGTGGTAGATCGTGGCTCGCCGGCGGGAAGCTCTAAGTCCATCACCCGTGTTGTCAGTAAGCGGCGTCGATGGCCGTCGCCCAATTCTTCGGTAGGGACGCGGCTACTCGACCCCTAAAGCCTTTCTCGCAAAGCTCGTTCTGGGCTATCCTGCGGGCGCCGCAACGCGGCAAAACGAAATGCCTCTGTCGGAACAGGATCAATGGAAAAAAGCGGCTGCTGAAGCTGCCGCCAAACTCGTCGAAGACGGTATGGTCATCGGCCTCGGCACTGGTTCCACGGCCGCGCACTTCGTGGCCGCGGTCGGCCGCCGAATGCTCGAAGAGCACCTGCGCATCACCGCGATTCCTACCTCGGAGCAGACCGCGTCGCAGGCGCGTTCCGTGAAGATCCCGCTCATCACCTTTGCCGAATGCGGGCAAATCGATCTCAGCGTTGACGGCGCCGATGAAGTGGAGGCCGGGACTATTTACTTGATCAAGGGGCATGGCGGAGCGCTGCTGCGCGAGAAAATCGTGGCGGCCGCCAGCAAGCGCATGGTGATCGTTGCGGACGAAACAAAGATCGTCGAGCGCCTCGGCTCGCTCGTTTCCGTTCCGGTGGAACTTGTGCGCTTCGGCTGGCAGGCTACCGCGCGGCGCCTGGAAGAACTCGGCGGCCATCCCTCGCTTCGCTTGGGTACGGATCAAAATCCCTACGTTACCGATGGCGGGAACTACATCGTGGACTGTGCCTTTGGTCCAATGTCAAAGCCCAAGGAAACCGCGCATCACCTCGACCACGTGGTAGGGGCAGTCGAGCACGGTCTTTTTCTAGGCTATGCGAGGCAGGCCATCATAGGCGGGCGTAACGGCGTGAAAAAGATCGAGCGCGCCGAAAACTGAAATCTTCCGGCGCCGGTCCGCCCAGAGCCAGTTGTTTTGCGCTAGTTGACGGTCGAGCACTCGCGCGGATACACCGCATCGAGGGCGCCCCAAAGTGCCCGCAAGCTGCGCTCGACGGCACAGAGTACTCCGAATTTGTCCGCGTTGTTCTGGTTTCCAAGCCATCGCCGCCACGCCTCTCGACGGTGTGAGTCCGCTTTTTCGCGCACGTCGAAATAGGCTAACGCACGCGGCTCGGTGATGTTGTAATGGCGGCACAGGCCCGATTTTTTCTTCGCGACCGTCTCCGGCATCTGCGATTCGTACGCGTAGAACGAAGCGGCCGCCTGAGCCTGCGTTGCCTGGGATGCGATTTCGTCATACGTGTCGAGCAGCGCCGCCACACCCGGCAGCGGCCGGACGTCATTCAGCGCAGCCTCGCTCACTCCGAGCGATTCCGCGAATTGCCTCCAAAGCAGTGAATGGGGCGCGCTGGGATTTACTTCCTCGGCCAGATCCTGCTCCACCAGATCGGCCAGCGGACCGCTCGTCCGTCCCGCGAATTCCTTCAGATTGTCTGGGAAAGCCCGCACGTGTTGATAGTATTGCTCAGCGTATAATTGCAATGATTCCCGCGAAAGAGTTCCTGCTTCCCAGGCCTGATAGAATGGATGCTTTAGTAGGTGATGTGTTTCTATAAGCTGATCGATTGATTCAAGCAACGACAACTGCCTTGGCGCCGACTTCGGACGTAACATATGCAAGTGCATTTCGTATTTCTGATTTCCCCTTCTCCGCACGCGACTGCGTGAAATTGACCGGGCGTGATCGTACTGCAAGGTGCCAGTAAAATCCAGTATATCAATCTCGGGTCAATACCTTACTACACCGCGCAAGCACGTCCCCCCGGCAGCCCATTGATGCCCTTCAGGATACTAGTTTCATGGTGGTCCGTCGTTGTTTGTCAGCAACCACTTGTTTTGACGGTAATCGCCTTCGCTGCACTGCGCGAATGCCCGCCGAGCGGCAGACCAAGCCTAATCCCTCTGCTCGCAATTTTGATGTGTCAGTCGTTTTGTAGCGGGAAGTGTGGCAGGCATTCCGCAGAGTAACTAAGTCATCTGTGCAATCGCCGGATGCCTCTTGCCCACGCCCGTCGCTTGCTCGAAGGCATGCGCTAACTGCAAGACGCTAAAATCTGCTTTATTGCGTCCCACGATTTGTATCCCCACCGGCAGCCCTTCTGGCGTAAAGCCCGCTGGCACGGACGCCGCTGGATTTCCGGTTGCCGAGATATACCAGCACGACTTCATCCAGTCGATGTAACTGCTGAACTTTACCCCCGCGATCTCCGTCGGATACTCGATCT
>JASHRI010000186.1 GCA_030037435.1 Candidatus Acidiferrales bacterium
CGGTCGCCCGCGATTACGTACGAGGCCCACTCGATCACCCGCCTCCCGCAGCGCTGCGTGACGGTAAGCGGGTAGGACGCGGAGCCGGGATAATCGTCCGGGAACCGCCGAATGCCTTCCGGCGCGGCAAACCGGAAGGCGTAAATCGATTGATCGTCGTCGCCAGCCGCAATGATCGAACAGCCTCGCTGGGCGACGAGCCGCAAGAGATCCAGGTCGCAAGCGTTCAGGTCCTGATATTCGTCGACGATCAGCAGGTCAAGCTCGAGCCCTTCGAGATCGGCGTTGCCGTTCAGGGCCTCGCGCAGTGCGAACGGCAACTCGGCGAGCAGCATGTAGCCGTAGATCTGCCGATGCTCGTTCCATGCACCTACAAACCGTGCGCGCTCCTGCGGGTCTACGTGGGGATTCAGTTGCGGCTGCAGGAACTCCCACCCGGAAGCCATTTCGCGAAACAAGTTTTCGAGGTGATCGGTGCGAACGTTGATCAAACGCGCCAACGTGGGGCGAACGATCTCCGATTCCTCCCACTTGTCCGCGATCCGAAGGGGTTGAGGAAAGTCGCCGGCTCCCGGGTTACGTAGCAAAACCGAGATCGAAAATGAATGAATAGTGCTGGGGCGCTCCGCCGCAGCTGCAGGGTGTGCCGAGACTTTCTTGGCCAACTCTGCGGTCGCGGCGCGGGTGAATGTAAGCAGCTTCAGCCGCGGTTTCGATTCGTCGGCCAGCAGCCGATCAACCAGCGCGACGATCGTAGCGCTCTTCCCGGTTCCGGGGCCCGCGAGGATCCGGGCGTTCCGACCGACCGCGTGTGCGATGATCGCGCGCTGCTCCTGAGTAGGGGTGTAGGGCATGGGCGGTGATTTTACCACTTAGCCCCGTAATGCCTAATGGTAGGGAAAAACAGGGTGGGAGGAGAAAACGGAGAAGAAGGGTGCGCCGACTCCTGCTGCATTCGCGCTGGCTGCGGCGCCGGGCATCCTGGCGGCCGCCGCAATCCTCCCCGGATCGCGATCGCTGTGCGCCAGCTCCGGCCGCCGACTAATCTTATCAGGACGCGACTGCTCGCCCGCCGCCAAAAAATTTGGGCTTGTGGCTCGATCTGGTGGATCAAGCCGGTAGATTAAATTAGCCGGCCGCGTCTTTGCCGTGCGGTCGACGGCGCATCTGGCATAGCGACGGCACGAGAAATCGAGCTCTCGCTTGCAGCGGTCGGTTTGCCACCGGCCGGCACGCACGCATTTCGCGACGCGGTTGTAATCGCAGACGGGAGCAGAGCTATTCCCACTATCTGCCCTCTGTCGAACGGGAAGCTTTGGACCAGTTGGAGAAGGCACGCGCTTTCTGATCGCATGGTTCAATACTTCGCTGGGCATTCAGACCGGGCAACCATAAAGTCATCGGTCCGGCTGGACTTCCGCATTCCGTTCGCTCGACTCGCACACATTGCGAAGCGCGCGCTCGGCGCGGTCAAGGCGAAGCAATGCTGCCTCGACTGCTGAGGCTCCTTCCGCCTTGGCCGTGCGGGCTCGATCCAGGGCGCGTTCGGCGATCCGGGTCACTTCGTGCAGGAGTTTTCGGATTTCTACCTCCAATTGTCCGCGACTTTCCTGAACGCGACTCACAACGTCTGACTGAACTCGTGTGCTGTTCATGTCCATCAAGTAAGTAAGGAAAGCCCAAGCTTCTTTTTCGATCAGTGCATACGCCTGCACAACGCCGAGGAAAACGTCGGCTGTGTATCGCAATGGCGACGCTGGCAGGGAAACGTGGAGTAACTGTTCGAAGGTGAAGCGCGAGGGAACGCGAAAACCCCGATCAGAATCGAGGGCATTGGGCATGCGTGTGAATTCTGGCACTCCCGAGTCAGCAAGTTTCTTTAGAAAATCGTTGCCGATGCTCACAAACCGGGACGCGACTCGTCGGTACTCTTGCTCGGCGGAAGCCTGTTCGGTCTTGAGCCACGGTCGAACGGCGCGTTCCGAGACAACCTGGGCGGCACGCAGGGCGCTCCTGCGGAATCTCGGGCCGTAGTGGCGCGGTAGAGTCTCCAACTCTTTTTCGAACTCTGCATTCACCTTTGGCATCGCCGCTGCTAAAAACTGTCTTCTCTGTTCCAGAAACATGTCGGAAAGGTGATGTTCTTCTGCCATGAAAAGATAGCTGACGTCACGCAGCGATCGCTCAGCCTCGGAAATCGTCTGGCGTAACTTGTGAATCCGGAGCTCGGATTCTTCCAAAGGGCGCACCAGAGCTTCCCTCTCTTCCGCAACGACCGCAAACAGTTCCTCGCTCAACCGCTTGAAACCACGTTGGCTGGCAACTCGAACCAAATCGCGTCCTGATTCACGAACCAGTTTTTGAAGTGCAGCAATCAACTCCTGCCAATCGCGCCCTGATGTTCCATTCCTGAGTTGTTCTTCGGCGCTGACCTCATAGACGCAACCAATCGGCCGCCCGAGCTGTTTTTCGAGCATCTTGGTTGTAAACGACTTAGCGATGCGGCGCTCGTCTTCGGACGTTCTGTCGGCTTTGTTTAACACGACGACCAGGTTTGCCACTTGTTTCCCAATTTTTCCAACGAGAGTCAGCTCTTCGCCCGCAATCGGCGGGTCGGCACCAACGACGACGAGGGCGGCATCGATATGCGGGACGAAGGCTTGTGTGGTGGCGGTATTCCCGGCGAAGACAGAACCAAGTCCAGGCGTATCCACAAAGCACATTCCATGGGCCAAGAGCGGGTTGGGAGAGAAGACCTCCACACCAAGTACGCCCTTTCTGTTCTCGGGATTCAGCTCTTCGGATACATACTGTGGGAGATCTTCCGGACGAATGTCTGTCCACGTTCCTCCCTCAAACCGCACTCGTGCGCGCCGCGAAACGCCGTAGCGGACAATGGTGGGCACCGTTGTGAGGGGCAAAACTCCCGCGGGCAGGATCCGGTCCGCCAAAAGAGCATTCAAGAGGGTCGACTTCCCTCGCTTAAATTGCCCGACACATGCGACGTAGAATCGGCCCTCTGCGGTCCGCTTAGAGAGAGCCGTAGCCTCATCCTGAACTCGTTCAGACCCTAGTTCGTGCGCCAATTCGGCAAGGCGGTTCAGGGAATTATCTGTGAACCCAGCCTGAACAATCTTTTCGCTTGCGAGACTCATGACGAATAACTCGGTGCGGAAGAGAACTGGCTGCCCTGTAGCAGGTAATCCACGTGCAGCAGCTTCATCTTCACTTGGTCACCATAGTGATAACGCGGGTTAGCAGCGAGTTCGCACATCTTCACGATCGAACCCGGCAAATATCCACTTAGGCGCAAGAGATCGTTCCGGAAGTCGCTGAGATCGAGAGAAGCGAGGCCATACCTCTTGATACAGATCTCTACCAACTCGCGGGCGGCTGCTTCCGATACTGGTCCTAACTGGATCCGGTATTTGTCGGTCCAATACAGACTCCATGCGTAGCCAATATCACCCTGCGAATAGCCAGGCCCTGTGAGGTAGACCGGCGTCTTGGTCCGGTAGACGATTTCTTTTAATAGTTGAGCGAGTGTGTGTGTGACCGGCGAAAGATGATCCAGGAAGAATCGATAATCGCCCTGCTCGGCGGCCGTAAAGAGGATCCCTCGCAACCGCAGCGCGGACTGCTGAGAAATCCAGCGGCTCAGGGTCGCTTCGTTGTAGCCGTCGGCCTGAGCCTTCCTTCTCACCACGGGGTCTCCTACCAGATAGAGTTCGCGAATTAGGTGCTCGACGAGCTGCCGGCGACTCGCCCCGCCGGACCAGCAGATGCATTTGCATCTTTCGCTTTCCGGAAGCTCAGAAAGCAGCTTTGATATCAAGAACGTCTTTCCCGAATGCGAACCGCCCCAGATCAATTGACTCTGACCCTTGCGCAAAGCCAATTGAAGATGGCGCAACTCTTTTTCGCGGCCGATCAGACGCTCGAACGACGCATTCGCCTGTCGCATAACCGAGCTACACAAGAAGCAAAGAGGCACTTGATACCCGCGGCCGGACTGCTACGAGCGAACTCCAGCCTGATGGACGTACTTGATCACCTCGACCTCCGACATGGCAATCAGTCCCTGGTCAACAACCTGGTCGAGAAAGGGAATGAGCTTTTGGACCTTTTCTTCCGAATCAACCACGCTGACCATCACCGGGGCATCGTGAGAAAACGACAGAACATGTGTGCGATGAATCAACGTGCTGGCGCCATATCCAGCGATTCCGCGGAGAACCGTGGCTCCTGCGATATCTAGTTCCCTACATTTTTCAACAATCGCGCGGTAAAGAGGTTTGTCCTTCCATTTGTCATCTTCTCCAAAGTAGATACGAAGCATCTTGGCTCTGCCGGCAAGCTTCATGACCGCGCCTCCTTTCTGCGCTCGGCGGTTGAGAAGTTGTGCGTGTACTTGATGACGTCCACATCGGAGAGGACCACGAGCCCCTGCTGCACCATTTCGTCAAGGATTGGGAAATAGCCCTGTAGCTTCTCCTCGGTATCGACGGCGGACAGCATCACGGGCCGATCGTGGGAAAGATGCAGAGTCGAATCCCGGTGCATGCGGCGGTTTGCGCCGTAACCGAGAATTCCCTGATAGACGGTCACGCCGGCGATGTCATTGGCCCGCATGCTCTCGACCAAAGCTTTATGCAACGGCTTATCGCGCCACTTGTCGTTCTCGCCGATGAAAATCCTCATAAGCTTCGCCTTGCCCTCGCGCTTCAAGGGTGGCATGGACTCCTGAGGAACCTTTTTTTTCTCGACTTCGGCCGGCTTCACAACCATCGTGTCCTGAATCTCAATCAGGCCAGTACCCGCCAGTTGCTGGAGCTTAGGCAGAACCTCCTCGACCTTGTCTGGGGATTCAATGAACTCGATTTTCATAGGAAGGTCGGCAGTGAGCACTTCGATCCGCGTCGTGTGAAGATGATGGTCCGCTCCGAATCCAGCGACTCCCCTGATCACGCTGGCGCCGGAGATGCCGTGGTAAAACAGAAAGTCCAATATCACCGAATACAGAGATTGCCCGTGATACTTGTGGTCTTCTCCCACATGGATGCTTACCTTCTTGGCAGGTCCGGCTGTCAGCATTCTTGCCTCCTAACTTTCGATTCCGCGCTGCGCGACTAGGAACTCGGCAGCGCGGCCAAGCACTCCGCCTCCGGTATGACTGCCCCTCTTGACGCGCTGAAGATAGTCTTCCAGCATCTCCACGATTTCCCCGCCGGCCCTGGCCATGATTTCTTGAACGCTCTCGCGCAGCGATTCCGGCAACCTGGTCATGGTCTCCTGGCCATGCCGCGAACATAGGACGCCGTAGTCGCGAAGCCAGGAATGAAGCCTCGCATCGCGAAACTGCTTCGCGATCTCGTCAAGGCGCGCTTCCTTTTCACGGTGCATTCTTGTGCATATATCACACTGTTCGGAAACCGGGGCAGCCGCGCTCCAGTCGGCGTTCACGATGGCCCCCAGGAAAATCGCGGCTGCAGAGTCCGCCGGAGCCGAGTTGGCAACCATCCAGCCATGCGTGTTGCAGAAGCTCCGACATTGATCGGGACGGAGGTTTTTAAGCAGGTCGCCTTGGAACTCTCGCAACGCTACGCAAATTGCACAGGTGTTGCGAGTTGCGATGCTCGTAATCGAACGTTTACGTACGCTCGCTTCCTGCTTCATGTAATTGTCCTTCCCGCGATCACACCGAGCCATACCGAGACAAAGCCCAGCGCAACGCTGAACACGATATTCATGGCCGTAATGAGAAACTCGCCGTCTTGGAAAACCAGGAACGATTCATATTCAAAAGACGAAAACGTGCTGTACCCGCCAAGGAATCCAACCACGAGCAGATATCGCCAATTAGGACTCCAAGCGGCTCTTTCTACGAGCAGAGTCATAATGAAACCGATTAGAAACGAAGCTGTAATGTTGATGACGAACGTGCCGTACGGGAACCGCGTGCCCAACCGGCTGCTCACATAGCCTCCGGCCCAGAACCGCAATATTGATCCGACAGCTCCTCCGAAAGCTACGATCAGGTATTTGGTCATAAGAATCGCTCTTCCCGCTCTCCTTTCGAATCGTCATCCCCTCTCCTCCTGCCGACCGCGGGTCCCGTGAGCCGATTCAACAAAATGCAGTTCGTTGGCCGTGCCGGCGCCCCGCTTGATTCGTGCAAGGCTTTCTTCGATTCCCTTGACTTCATCCGTAGTCAGTTCACGTCCTCCCAAAGCTTGCTCGGCCTGGGCCCGGTAGGTTTCGGCATACGTCTCAAACTTGTGTTTCAACTGACCGATTACCGAATCGGACCACGCTTTCACCAATTGCCAATAAGCCTCAAGCGCGGCATAGAAGGCTGGGGGCACCTGCCGTGAGATCTGCCGTGCGACGGACCGCTCCGCCGACCGTTGGCGCAGCAGCCTTGAGAACGTTGGGAGCGAAAGATGTACGGGGAAATTGGGAGATTCAAAAGCCGGAGAGCCGCGGACCAGCGGTTTGAATTCATCTTCGCCTGGCGCATCCGGAATACCCAAGTTCGCGGCGGATTGCCGAAGGTCGGCGTCGAGTTGACCGGCAAGGGCCGCGATATCCTTCTGGAGCTTCAAGACTTGGATCTGAACAAATTGGGTCAAGCTGTCTCGGGCGAGCTGCCCTGGCACCACGACTCCATAACTGCCATGCGACTGAGCATGTAAGAATCGCCTCGCCGCCTCCTCGATCGCCGCGGGGACGGTTCCCGTAGCTCCCTCGGCATAACGAGCACATACTGCACGCATCTCTTCGATTGTGCCGGTTGTCTTTCGAAGCAGCCCCTCGGCGGCTTGAGCTCGGCCTGTTAAATTCGCAGATGGTTGGTCCCGTCGCCTTAGACGCGCTTCGAGAGAAGCTGCGACGGAATCGCGCAGTGCTCCGATCTTCCGCCGGAGCGAAGCCCCATGGAGCTCCTGCGAACGGGCGTAAAGAGGAATGATCTGTGTTTGAAACCACTCGTTCAGCATCGCGGTGCACGAAGGCAAGACGCTGACGGGATGCACGGGAAGGTCGAGCTTGCACTCGGAGGCGATGTGCTCTCTCACATACCTGAGGATACGGTCGCGGTCCTCGGGTCCTAACAGATCTGCCTTGCTTAGGAGAACATTGACAGGGATCGCAGCCTGCTGCAGCGCCATGATGGTCTGAAGGTCATCAGCCGTGAGTGTTGATCCCGCGTCGATCAACACGACTCCTAGGTCGCACTTCGGCAAATACGCGAAGGTTTCCATCGCACCGCTCGTGGCCAGGGATCCGAGTCCGGGCGTGTCGACGAAGGCGACGCCTCCTTGCAATCGAGGCGACGGCAATGCGAGTACGAGGCGGACCACGTGCTTCGCGTTTCCTGGATTCTGCTGTTCGGTGGCGAACTCCGACAGATGACCGATCTCGAGTGTTTTTCTCGGAGCCTCGGAAAACCATACCGTCAGAGAGGGTAGTTGGGCATGAACAATCCGCGTCGGAACGGCGGTAATTGGTGTGACACCCACGGGCAGCGCATCAGTGTCGAGTATGGCATTTAATAGGGAAGATTTTCCGGAGCTCACACGGCCAAATACCGCAATTTCAAAGCTTCGGTCTTCCGCTCGATCAAGAATGGCGGCGATCGAGGGTCGAAATTCGACCAGTCCTCGATCGCGGACCGTCTGCTCAATTCCTTTGAGAAGTTCCAAGTCGTGTCCAGCGTGATCCAGCCGATCCAAACGAGCCTTCAGGTCTTCCCCAACTCCCTCGGACAGGTACCGGTCAAATCGGTGAACCAAACCGCTCAGCTCGCCGATGATTCCATTGAGTTCCGTGGCTACGCTTTCCGGCACCTCTCCATATCCGCGCATGTACTGCGGTCCCAATTCTTCGGCCGCGATGTCAATATTGAGGAGCATCACGTGGACCGCTCGAGATGCAGGAATCGACGGCTTTTCTCGTGCGATGCCTTGTCCGTCGAGGATTCGAACCAGTTGGGCTCGGACGCGCGCGATGTAATCCTCAATCGTCCTCCGCTGTGCTGGAAGAATATCGGCCGAATAGCGCGGAAAGGCTGCCTTGGAGGCAGTCGAATTGAGAATCCCTTCGATATCTCCAAGAAGCTTATCGATGTACCGGCAGGTAATACGAAGGCGGTTTGCCTGGTACGGATTCAGGCCTTCGCGGGGTTTCTGCTCTCCTGAATTCATCCGAGCACCTACGGGCGCACTCAACGCTGCGACGCCCGTTTCGTCTGATTTCTGTCCGAGGGTTCTTCAGTGATAAGGGAAGGAGAAGGCAAATAAACTCCTTCCGGGTCGAAAAACCCTCGTAGGAGTCATCTGCCCCCTTTAGGGGCGGTTTAGGGCGAACTCCAACACCCGCAACGACCCTATTATTTCGCGACAAAACCCTGAAGTCAATCGTTCACCGGTCCACCTAGGTGCTCCCGGCTGGTCGAACGTTGGGCTGTCCTACGAGCAAATTCAAACCCTTCTCCGGAGAACCCAGCTCTTCGTCTGTTACGAGCTCCATATGGCGACCACCATGCCGTAGCGCAAATCGTTCCATATTTTCAGCGGTTCGCTTCAGTGCATGAGCGGATTGCAGAACCATGCGGACCGCTAGCTCCGCGCGTGGGACTCTTCGGACGACGGCCTCGAGATGTCTAAGGCAGACGCACGGGAGATCGCGATCGCCGTCCGCCAGGACGTCGTCAGTGTTGCGAATGAACTCGTCAACCGCTTCCGCTTCGGCGACTGCAACCTGCTGGCACGCCCTGCATTTGTGCGAGTCTGGCAGAAACTGTTCAAATTGGTCTTGCCAGTCATCGCGGATTCTTCCCTTTTGTACGAGCGATTCCAGCCGTTCTGCGACAAACTGCAAAGTGTGCGGATACCCAGACGCGATTCCCTGGGGTGAGGCAAGCCGCGCATACTCGCGAGTGTGAAGAGTGCAGAAACCTGAGCGCGAAGCATGGAACAATTGCTGTTCCTGGCTGTGGCTTACGTCATATTGAAATTCGCTCAGGAATCGGAACGTTGCGTCCGCCATCCGCCTGCAGACGAAACAGGAAGAAATCCTTACTGAACTTCTGACGGTCTGGCCGGCAGGAGAAGGCCGGGAAACGTGACTTACCTCGGCTTGGGAGTTATCTACACCG
>JASHRI010000017.1 GCA_030037435.1 Candidatus Acidiferrales bacterium
CTGCCTGGCACAAGCGTGGGACGCAGACGGCTGAATTCGTGCTTCTCCTGGAACTCGGAAACTTTGGCTGCAAGACGGGCCTTCGAAAACGTCAGCACCTCGACGAGCTTGGAGAGTTCTGACAACCGGCCCAGCATCCGCGTACGGTTGATCACGAGTTCGCCGACCGCGTTCATCATGCGGTCGAGACGTTCCAGTGAAATGCGAACCGATTTGGTTTGCGGCAAAGCCTGTGCAGCAGCGGGACGAGTCGCCTTTGCCGGTACTCCAGCTCCCGACGATTCAGCTTCGGCCCCAGCGGACGCGTCGCTCGCTTCACGCGGCGCCTCTTCGGCGGCTTCTTCGGGCGCAAGCTCCGCAATGCGCGCGAGCAGAGGATCGACGACAGCGGCCATGTCGGCATCACTCGGCCACTGGCGGTGCAGAAAATTCTTGAGTACGTCGACGGACTGAAGGAACAGATCAACGATCTCTGCGCTGGGCTGCAACAAGCCGTCGCGGAGGCGTCCGATCAAGTCCTCGACTCGATGAGCGACCGCGGAAAGCCGATGCAAACCGACCTGCGCGGCCGAGCCCTTGACGGTGTGCATCGACCGGAACAGCCGATTGATGTCGTCCGCATTCGGATTGCCTTCGAGAGCGAGCAAGCATTCAGTAACTGCTTGCAAATGTTCTTCAGCCTCGGGAACGAAAAATTCGAGCACTTCATCCGGCACGTCGCCATCCTGCGGCAGGCGATCGACGAAGGAAGGCGCGGAGGGAGCGTCGGCGAGAGATTCGGCTTGTGCGATGGGCGCCGCTTCCGCCTCGTCCGCTGCTTCGGCTGCGACGGCCGCAGGAAATGCAAACGCATAGCGGTGCTTGAACGCCTCAATATCGGCGGAAGTTTCCATTTCGTTCGAGCTGATCTGCAAAAGGTCAAACTCGAGCACCGAAATAGCGTCCGAAATGAATTCGGTGAGCGGGCCGTACATATCGGGCGTGAGAGACGCGTTTGTGGCGTATTGGAATACGTGCGCCATCTTCGCCGCGACCTCTGAAAACTGCGGGAAGCCATAGCTGGCGGACGTTCCCGCCAACGTGTGAGCCGCGATGTAGAGCTTTTCAAGGTCCTCGGGCCGCGTCTGCGGCTCTTGCAGCATGCCGGAGTACTCCCGCAAATACTGGAGGTGTTCGGACGCCTCCTGCAGGAATAGTTCGATCGCTTCTGGGCTCAGGCCGCTCACGAGGCGCCCTCCGCCACCGCGGGCACTCGCCGCGCAGATGCTTCGGCGGCTCCCGGCTTGCGATATAGGCGGCAATCACCGATCACCACCGGTTCAAACTTCATGGGTACGTTGGAAAGCGTCTCGGCGTGTCCGAGCAGAAAATATCCGCCCGGCTCGAGCGCGTCATAGAAACGGCGGAGAATGGCCAAGCGGCGTTCGTCGGAAAAATACATGAGAACGTTCATGCAAAAGATGCAATCGATTCGGCCCACGTAGACTGATTCCACAAGATTCATTTGCACGAACGAGATCATGCGGCGGATGCGCGGCTTCACCTGGTATCCATGCTTGCCGGCAGTGAAGTAGTTTTCGACCTGGCCAAGCGAAACGTCCTGCAGGCTGCGCTTGGAATAAGTGCCGCGCTCGGCATGGCGCAGCGCTTTGCGGCTGATGTCGGTGGCGAGAATCTCAACTTCCCACGCCTCCGCAAATTTCAGCGCGTCGCAGACGCTGATCGCAATCGAATAGGGCTCTTCGCCGGTGGAACAGCCGGCGCTCCAGATGCGAAGAGTGCGCGGATTGTCCCAGAATTTTCGCTCCTGCACTTCGGGCAGGATGGTTTTTTCGAGGGCTTCGTAGACCGCGGGATAGCGGAAAAATGAAGTCTCCTGAGTGAGCAGACGCTCGAGCAAGGCTTCGTACTCGATGCTCGAACCCCGCACCTGACGCAAGAGATCGGTGCCGCTGGGCAGCCCTTTTTCCTCGAGATATTCGCGCACGCGGGTGGAGAAAAAACGTTCGCGCGAAGAGTCCAGCAAGATCGCGGAGCGATGCTCGATGAGCGTACGGATCTCACCGAGTTCGGACTCGGTGAGCGTCGGGGCCGTGACTGGATGCGGTTTCATGTTCGGCGCTCAGCTCCGGCAGATTCACGCCGGGCAGCGGAGATTGCCGTCAGCGATGCGCCCCCACCGGCACGGCTGGCGCCGGTTCCTGTGCGGGCTCGGCCGAACGCCCAGAACGGAACTGGGCGAGGGCCTCGTTGAGCTGTTCAGAGAGCTTGACCATGTTGTTGACCGTGCCGGCCGTTTGCCGCGCGCCCTGTGTCGTCTGGCGTGTGATGCCGGAGATGATCTGCATGGCGTTAGCGACGCCCTCTGTGCCGCGCACCTGCTGTTTCGAAGCGAGCGAAATTTCCTGCACCAGCTCGGCCGACTGCCGGACGACGCTCGAAATTGCTTCTAGCGCTTTGCCAGCTTGATCGGCGAGGCCCGCGCCCACTTCCACCTCGCGCGTGCCTTCCTCCATTACGACCACGGCCTCGTTCGTTTCGGCCTGAATGGCCTTGATGAGCGCGGCGATGTCTTTGGTGGCGCTGCGGGAGTGTTCGGCCAGCTTGCGGACTTCGTCTGCGACGACGGCGAAACCGCGGCCGGCGTCTCCGGCGCGCGCGGCCTCGATCGCGGCGTTGAGAGCCAGCAGGTTGGTCTGCTCGGTGATGTCGTTGATCACGTTGATGATTTCCGAAATTTCGAGGGAACGGTCGCCCAGCGATTTGATTTTCTTCGCCGTAGCTTGCACCGACGCGCGAATGCGCTGCATACCTTCGAGCGTATCGCTCACGGCCCGGTTGCCAGATTCGGCGGCGTCGAGTGCTCGGCGAGCGGCTTCGGCGCTAGCCTCCGCGTTGTTCGACACTTGCTTCATCGACACCGTCAGCTCTTCCACGGCCGACGAAGTGTTAGTGATTTCCTGGTCTTGCTGCGTTGCGCCGGCCGTCATGTCGTCGGCGGCATCCAGAATCTGATTCGCGCTGGTGCTGACGTCGATCGCGGCCTTGCGCACACGCTCGAGCACCTTGGTGAAGTTGTCGAGCATGAAGTTGACCGAATCCACGACGTTGCCGAGCGCGTCGTTGGTCACCTTGCCGCGAATCGTCAGGTCGCCGCGCGCCACCTGATTGATGGTGTTCAGCAGGTCGGTGATGCCGCGCTGCAGCGAGTCCTGGGCTTGCTGATTCGTGACGGCGTGTGCGACCTTCGCGGCGCTACGGTTGCAATTTTCAGCGATGAAGGCAAACTCGTCGTCGCCTTCAACCTCCGCTCGCGCTCGTGCGTCGCCTGCCACCAGGCGCTCGGAGAACTTCGCGAGCTCGCCGACCGGGCGGAGCACGCGCTTGCTGAGCACGAATATCAGAGACAGCAACGCGGCGATCGCCAGCACGGCGGCGCCGATCAGGGCTCCGCTGGCACTGCTCGGCAGCGAGGCGGCGTCAGACAGAGCCAGACCGCCCGATTCCTTTCCCGCGTGATAGGCGAGTCCGAGGACTCCAAACATCGCCGCGCCAGCCCAGAGGACCAGCATCCAAATCGTGGAACTCAAACGAGCTTTCATGACCACCCTCCCAAGACCTGCTCCGCGATGGAACTTGAGCGGCCCGCTTCAAATCGAATGTGATCGCCTAGTCCGAACCCCGTGAATCAAATCACTGGCACAGGAAAAACGTCTGTCAGCCGCCGCAGATCAAGAACTAATGCCAGGCGATCCTCGTGCCGCAGCATCCCGCGGCAATGCGGCACTTCCGCCGGCGCCTGATCGAGCAGAGCCTCTTCGCTTGCTGAGTACGTGCCAATCACTTCGTCGGCTGCTATGCCGACGCGCAAATCTTCGCGCTGCGCATCGCCTCTGATTGCCGCCACAACCACATGCTTCGGCAATAATCCGGGACGCCTTCCTTCAGTGAAGGCGATGTCCATCAGCGGCACAATCGTGCCGCGCAGATTGAAGACTCCCATCAGGAATGCCGGTGCCAAGGGAATGCGCGTGACGATGGGCCAATCCACGACTTCCTCAATCTCCAGAACCGAAAGACAGAATCTTTCGCGTCCGGCACGAAACACACAGTATTGACGCTCGGGCTGGCGAGCTTCCTGCAAGGGTTCGCTGTCCACGAACTCGCCGGGTTGGAGACCGACGGCAACCCCCGGATTCTCGAGTTCCTTGGACATCAAGCCCACCTCTTCACCGCGTCTAGCAGTTCGTCGGGCGTGAACGGTTTGGTAACGAAGCCGTTCGCCCCCTGTTGCTCGCCCCAGTAGCGATCGCTCGGCGCCGATTTCGACGTGACGAGGATCACCGGAATCCGTGAATAAGGTTCCGAAGTCTTCAGATCCCGGCAAGCCTGAAATCCATTGCGCTGCGGCATCACAACGTCGAGCAAAATCACGTTGGGCCGCTCTTCGTCGATTGCCTCTTCGATCTTCGTCGGGTCGGAAATTCCGACGGAATGAAAGCCACCTTGCTGCAAAACCGACTGCAACAGGCGGATTTCCGCCTGCGAATCATCAACTACCAGCACCTTCTTCAACACTGCCGCACCTCCACGCTAAAATCCCCAGAGAGAAATGCAAATTTCTAGCCACCCGTCTCATCGCGCGCAGGTGGTGCATCCTTTTTGCAAACCCCTTGTGTTCGCGTCACTTAGGGGAGGCAATCTACAGCTCAGGCTTCGCTAGAATCCCCTCTGACAGAGCTTCCGTCTCAGCCTGAGACTCTTTCTCACCGGTCCGCATCTCGCTCGCCAGCGATGAGAATCGATGCATGATTTCATTCAGCCGAAGCGCCATGGTTTGAATCGCCCGAATCTGTTCGCCGCGCTCGCCCGAGGCGTAGATCGGGTCGAGCAGCAGAAGGTCCGCATTGCCGAGAACAGACGTAAGTGCGTTGTTTACGCTCGGGCGTACCTCGAGCATGTACCGTCCCAGTGTCGCGTCACCCTGGCAGGCGCGTGCCAACCGCTCGGCGCGATGCGCGCGTCCCAGCGCATTCACGCGGCGCAGCGCCTCGATCGAAACCAGAATCAGCGTCCCGACCCAGCCGTCCTGTCGCGGCACCACAAGCAAGTGCGCATATTCAGCTTGTAATGCGGAAACGTCCTTCTCGTCGTCTGCCACGTAAACGGTCGCAACGCCTGCTGCACCGTCGATAGCCGAGAGAATCGACGCGCGTTTGCCGCTTCGCACCGGTCCCACGATCACCAGGTGATGGCTCGAAACATTTGACGGGCGCCAAACATCGCTTGCCACGACCGTGATTTCGGGAGTCTGGCGTTCAGCTCGCCAGCGAGCGGCGACAGTGCGCGCAAATTCGGTATCGTCCGAGACGATCAGGACGCTCGAGTGATTCAAGGATTCCCCCGTTGCCTTCCCGCCTCAGGACTGGAGCTTTTCGGCTTCTTCGATGAAGGAAAGCAGCCTCTTTGCACTGATTCCCAGGTTTACGGCGGCTTCCGTATTCTTCGAGCGCTTGGCCTCTTCCACACGGCCTTGGAAATAGGAGACCTCGCTGTGCGCCAGCGTCAGCGCGGCTGCCAGCGCGGTTTCGTCTCCCGAGCGCTTGCGCTCATCCATGGCTACGGCCAGCAAAGCTCGCGCCACCACTGCTCGACGCAAATCTTCAGCTTCTGCGTCGCCCTCGCTTACGAATGCGGCCACTTCCCACGAGGAGAGCAGCACTTTGGTGTTCTGCAACACCACTGTCGACATCGACCGACCACGCGAAGGCGGAGCTGCAATCAACTGCTCCCAGATCACCTCGAGAGTTTTCTCGGGATCGATCACATCCGTGTTCGGGGAAGCAACTTCTGCCGGCGCATCTTTTGCCGGCGCTTTGCTCGATGTTTGCGCGGGTACCTTAGTGGCCTGGGGCGCATCGGCAATGTCCGCCTTCTTCGGCTCCGCGGACGGAGCTGGTTTTTCGGCCGCGCTGGCGCGAATTGGCGTTACGGCCTTTGGCTGCGGCTTCGTTGCGACGGCCTTCACCGGCTCGCCTTCCGGAGCGAAGAACGACGATGGATCGCTCGTATGGCTTATGCCAAGTGCCTCTTCCAATTCGCTGCGCACGGCCAACAGCTGGTCGAAAGCTCGGCTGACCGAGCTTTGCGTGTAGTCCTTTTGAAATGGCTGTCGCCAGTTTTCGCAGAAGTGGCGCAGTTGGGTGGTTGTCTCAGCCGCGGAAAAGCCGGCCCCGCGACAGTCCACCGTCTTCACACCTTTTGCCTCCAGGGCGCTAAGAGCTTCCCGAATGGCCGTCAAATCGGTGTGGAGCATGCGAATGAATGCCCGGCGCAATATGAAATTGAAACGGCAGAAAGCCACCAGCGCTGCCGGATCGTAAAACATGGCACCAGCAGAATCCTTCAACATGCGTCCCTGCTCGACCAGCCCGTTTTCCATCAGGTCCCGCAAGCTGTGGCAGCCACGAATTTTTTCCAGGATTTTCTCGAGCGGTTCGCACCATTCCAAGGGAGTGGCATCCGCCTCCGCAAGGACGGGTTGTAAAACGCGGGCTACATCTGCGAGCGTGATTTCCTTGCGCACCAAATTGTCGCTCGCGCACATTGCGAAGTATTGGACCAGCAGCAAGTCGATTTTGTCGCGGTCGGCGTCGGTCTTGTTGGCTTTACGCAAATGGCGATGGATCAGGGCGCGGAGGCTCTCCTCGCTCGCGTTCAGAACCTCGGGCGGAAGCTGGCGGATCTGGTACGCCAGCACTTTGGCGTCGATCTCGTCCAGCCATTTCCGGTCCCGATCAAACGCGCTGCGTGTGGGCCGCGCAGGCGGAAGTTCGCCCAAAGGATAATGCAGGGGCGCGAGATTGAATTGCGTCGCGAGGGTTGCGTAGAGCGGGTAGACCGATCGCACTTCCGTCCATTGCACCGCGAAGTCGGCCTGCCCATTTCCAGCTGCAACTGGTGGATTCAATGTAGTGGTGCCGGATGTTTTCGAAGTCATGATTTGATGATCCAGTTTTCGACGTCGCCGATGAATCGCGCGGCCACCGCTTTGCGTCCGCCGTGATACCTCACGGCGACGACAGTGGCACGAGCGTCGAGCGAGCCGTCGGAGTTCACTAGCCGCACGCGATCTTCGAACTCGAGCGGCAACTTGGATGAGAACAGCACTTCCTGCGCGGTGCCGAATTCAATCACCGTCTGTTCCCGCAGCCGCCGTCGCCCAGCAACTAGCGCCGTCACCTTCACCGGAATGCGAACCGGTGAGGCAGTCGGAAAAAGCTGAGCAAGTCGTTCAACGCACGTCTGTCCCGCAAGAACCGAAACGACATCCACTTCACTCGACACGGGGCGTGAATCCTTTCGCGCTTTCGAACCCGATCGGTTCGCGGCCTCTTGGGAGCTCCGCCGGCGCAAACGAATGCAGCGAAACGCCTTCGGGCTTCGCTGACTGCACGAAGACAACCAAAGGTAATGGGCGTCCCAAATTCGCAACTAGTTCATGGGAATGGGCTTGCAGGCATGGCCCGGAGGCGGATGGTACGTGCGCGTCTCAGCCTGACACGAACGCGTCTCAATCAGGAGTTCGGGTCGTGTAAGGGAAGGAATCGTGTGAAACTCAGGCTAGCTTAGAAAACCTTTAGTGTACGTTCTCCACAAGTTGCTTCGGCGCGGAGCGCAGAGGAATGTTGTAGCGCTTCAGTCTGCGGTAAAGAGTCGCACGGCTGATACCGAGCATCTTTCCCGCAATGGCTTTATCGCCTCCGGCCTGTTCGAACACGCGCAGTATGGTCAGCCGCTCAAGATCGGCTAGCGCCGTAGTGGATATTACCGCGGCATCTTCGCCGGCGAATGCACCGTCTTGCACTCCGCAGATCGCGGGGGGGAGATCGCTGACCTCGATTGTGCGGTGGTCGCCCAGCGCGATGGCGCGCGCGATGCAATTCTCGAGCTCGCGAACGTTGCCCGGCCAGTCATACTGCAGGAAACTCTTCATCGCCGCCGGCGAAACTTGAATATTCTCACCGGGCGCGTAACGATCCAGAAAACAGTGCACTAGCTGGGGAATGTCCGATCTTCGCTCACGCAAGCTCGGCAGGTGAATGGCTACCACGTTAAGCCGAAAATAAAGGTCCTTGCGAAAAGCACCAGCGCGATAGGCTGCTTCCAGATCGCGATTGGTCGCGGCAATCACGCGAACGTCCACCGCCACCTTCTCGTTGCTCCCGACCGGCCGAACTTCCTTTTCCTGCAAGACCCGTAGCAGCTTCGCCTGCATTTCCAGCGGAAGCTCGCCAATTTCATCGAGAAAGATCGTGCCCCCATTCGCCGCTTGAAACAGCCCGGCTTTGGACTTAAGCGCGCCCGTAAATGCGCCCTTTTCGTGGCCAAAAAGTTCGCTTTCCATCAGCGTGGGCACCAGCGAGCCGCAATCGACGGCGATAAATGGCATCTGTGCTAAAGGCCCGCGAAAGTGGACGGCGCGTGCGACCAGCTCTTTTCCCGTACCGCTTTCGCCGGTAATCAGCACGGGAGTGCGTATATCTTTGAGTCGCGACACCATCCGCAGCACATCTTGAATTTTCGCCGACGTGCCAATGATGCCGTCGAGTTGCGTCTCCGCCTCCACGCGGTCACGCAGAAACTGGTTCTCGGTCACCAGTTGGACCTTTTCCGCCATGCGCTGCAGCAATTGACGCAAACGCTCCACGCGAAATGGTTTTTCCACGTAGTCGTATGCGCCTTCGCGCATTGCTTCCACCGCGGATTCAATCGAGCCGTGGCCGGTCATGATCGCCACTTCGGCATGCGGCAGCGCTTCCTTGACCTTTCGGAGCAATTCGGAGCCGGACAGCCCAGGCAGTTTCAAGTCTGTTACCACGATGTCCGCGGGCGCCGTTTCCAGCGATGCAAGCGCCGCTTCAGCCGTTTCAGCTTCGGCGCAAGCCAAGTTCAGACCCTGGCCTACCGTCATGCACAGACGCCGGATGCTCTGCTCGTCATCCACAATTAAAAAGCGGAGCCGCATTTCATCCTTCATGGTTTGCCTATGGTTTTGTCGACTGCGGCCATCAATTGATGGACGCGAAACGGCTTCTCCACGCATGGTGTGCCGGCCTGCGCAAGCAACTCGAGCGTTTCATCGCTGGCCGTGTCGCCGGTGATAAAAATGATGCGACTGGCCAGCTCCGGCCTGTGACGCTGCAACCAATCCTGCACATCCGCTCCGTTGATTCCTCCGGGCGTGCGAAAGTCGGAGATCACGCCCTGAAAATCAGCGGAGGCCAGCAGTTGCAGCCCTCCTGCTGCGGACGACGAAGGCACCACGGTGTATCCGCGGCGTTCGAGCGCAGTACACAAAAACGCGGACACCGACGGTTCATCCTCGATCAGCAGAATCCGCGGCCGTGTTTCGGCGGCATTACCGGGAATGCTCATGACGGGCGCTCCGCGGACGCCAGCCACTCGCCGGTTGCGGCGGTCGCCGGCAATCGCACTAGAAATGTGCAGCCGGTGCCATCGGAATTGTTGCGGGCGATGATCTCTCCGCGATGTGCCCGTACGATGCCGTAGCAGATGCTTAGGCCAAGTCCTGTGCCTTTTCCGACCTCTTTCGTGGTATAAAACGGGTCGAAAATCCGCTCCGGATGTGAAATACCCGGCCCATTGTCTCGAAATGAGGTCTCGACGTGGCCATCCCGATGCAACGTCGCAATTTCAATTTTTCCGGAGCGCCGGACCTCCTGAATCGCGTCGTAGGCATTGTTTAGAATATTCAGAAAAACCTGCTGCAATTGATGCGGATCCCCGATCGTAAGCGGCAAGTCGTCGTCGTATTGCTCTACAACCTCGACGCCGTGATTTAGAAAATCGTAGGCGCGCAGTTTCAGCGTTTGCTGCAGAATCGCATTCACCCGCACCGGCTCGCGCTGTGCCGGCATTTGACGGGCGAAACTGAGCAGGTTTTGGACGATCACCCGGGTGCGTTGCGCCTCCTGAAGAATCACGTTCAATTCAGCCTTCGCCTCTTCCGGAACCGCGGAATTTTCCAACAGAAGATCTGTGAAGCCCACGATCGCCGCCAGTGGGTTGTTCACCTCGTGAGCCACGCCTGAGACCAACTGCCCCAGCGCCGCCATTTTTTCGGTGTGCATCAGTTTGGCTTGCAGGCCCGCAGCGTCGGTCACGTCGGTCATCACCACCACCACGCTATTGATCTCGCCCTGTTCGTCACGCATTGGGCTTAAGCTCACCGAAAACTGGCCGGCCGTGCCATTTCCTCGAAGAACAGGAATCTCCAGGCTATCGATCGACACACCCAGCAGCGCGCGTTCTAGCGCCTCCACCAGCACGGGTCGCCGCGCCTGCGGAATCATTTCAATTAGCGGATGGCCCAGCAGATCCTGCTCGCGATAGCCGGCCTCCGAACACCGGCGGTTCGCGTAGCTCACCAGACCTACGGTATCGAGCACCAAAATCATGCTCTGGGTATTGTTCAGGATGTTGCGATTGAAATCGCGCTCGCGACGATAGCGGCGCTCCGCATCGCGCCGGTCTGTGATGTCCTTCAGCACATGGATCGTGCGTACATCATCACCTTCACCGTTGTGGATCCGCGAGCTGGATATCAGATACGTGCGATCATCCGCAGCGTGGGTGTATTCCTCTCGCTCTGCCCGAAGGTTGCGGCAGAACGGGCAGCGCCCAGTCTGTGCTTCCATGCCGAGCAGTTCCAGCCTTCCGATCTCGCGGCCAATCACATCGGTCGGGCGCGCTGCCAGCACATCTGCGAGGGCGCGATTCAGCCGCAAAATGGCTCCCTCGCGGTCGTGAACCACGATCAGGTCCGAGATCGCGTCGAAATCCTCCACCCACTGTTTTCTCGACCGCTGTACGCGCGAAAACAATCGAACGTTTTCAAGCGCCACCGAAGCATGGCTCGCCAGCCCTTCCAGCAGCCGGCGCTCGGTCGGCGAAAAATCTCGCCCAACATCGACGAGGCACAGCACACCCAACAGCGCGTCCTCGCTTCCCGAAAGACGTACCAACACGATGTCACGCCATCCCAGACCCTCTGCCAACTCGCGTCCCAGCATGGTCGCGGCAGCGCCCGCGCGCAGCGGATCGGGCAGCACGCGCGCCTGCTCTGCCAACGCGGCGGCCAACCGGTGCTGCACCAGCCGCTCCCAGCGATGCGCTGTGCCGCTCAGTGCAGCGATCTCCCATTTCGAGTCGTTTTCCAATACCAGCGCAACCGCCCGTGCGCCCAGCATTTCCGCAGTGCGAGCGGTCAATCGACGTGCGAATTCGTCCGCGCCCAGCGAAGGGCTAAGTTCCAATGTCGCTGCGGAGAATTGGGCTAACAGGCTCTCGGATGAGCCATCGAGACGAGCAGGGACTTCCCGAATTCGTTTTAGTGCACGCATGAAGGACTGAGGGGCCTGCGCGCGCTACGCCTAGTTGCAAGAATCAGGTACAAGAAAACGTTACGGCCTCATCTCAATTTGAGTCAAGAAAACCGCCGCCATGGGTGTTGTAAGGGGTAATCCGCCCCATGTCGCAGCTTGAGACGAGAAAGCTCGCCTGCCGCCCCTTTTGAGACGGTCCCGGCGCTCGACGACCAACGGGTACCATTTCACCGAATCCCCCAAGTTGCGCCAGGTCAATCGTTTGTCCGCCGAGTTGAAAAATAGTCATCCTCATCCCTTCGTTATCCCCTCATGGCATCACCCGTGCAATTTCTGTCGCTGGATTCTTCCATGGGCGGAGGAATGTGCTGATGAAACTCAAGTCGACGTGCGCAGTTCTAGGGTTGGCCGTGCTCCTGGGGGGAGCCGCCGTGGTGGCGCCGAAGGCGTCCGCGCAGGATGCTTCAACCGACACTGCCAAACGCAAGGTTCGAAGCAAGGTCGTTCCCGAATATCCAGACCTTGCAAAACAAATGAATGTCACCGGCAAAGTGAAGATCGAGGCGACGGTGGCGCCTGACGGACACGTGTCCGAAACCAAAGTAGTTGGGGGAAGCCCGTTGCTCGTCAATTCGGCTCTCGAGGCCCTCAAGAAGTGGAAATTCGAGCCCGGACCTAAAGAGACTACCGAAGTCGTCGAGTTCACGTTCAACGGCCAATAGTAACGCTCTTCGATTTGTCGGCAGCGGTGGGGGCAGCGGAGGCATTTCCAATGACGATTGGCAAGAAGCTCTACATGGGGTTTGGCGCCGTCCTGGCGATCATGCTTTTCCTACTGGTGATCAACATCTTTAGCATAGTGCGCCAGTACAGCGCGCGCGACTCCGTCACCGCTGCATTCAGCGATCTCCAGGCCATTCAAAAGATTCAGTACATGGACAGCGAGAATCGCCTGAATCTTGCCAACTATCTGCTCAGCGGCGACCTGCGCGACGAAGAAAAGACCACCAAGGGAATCAGCGATCTGCAACAGTTGCTCAAAGACACCGAAGCCAAGGTCAGCGATTCCGATGTTCGGTCGGCGCTCATGCAAGTGGACGACAACGACCACGGCTGGGCCGATAACTTTGCCAAGCAAATGATCGCCAAGCGGCATTCGGTCGATTCCGGCGATGCTACCGTCTCCGATCTCCAGATTTTTTACTTGCAGCACGATCCAGCTTCGTGGATCACCAAATCCACCAGCGGTGTGGATCAGGCAATTCAGGCCGTGCAGAAGACGTACGATGCATCCGATGCCTCGTCCAACACCGCCACGAAGGTTAGCGCCGTTATCAATACGGTGGGTACCCTGCTTGCTCTTGTGCTCGGTGTTCTCATCGCCTTTTACACCGCCAGATCGATTAAGGAACCTTTGTACCACCTGATCGAGGTCGCGCGCCGAATCGGCGATTCGGGCGATCTGGACCAGACCATCGACGTGCACCGCGGCGACGAGGTCGGTGTGCTCGCCGAAAACTTCAACAAGATGATCGTTCACCTCAACGAAATGGCTTCCGTCTCGGCAGCCATCGCTGAGGGGCAGTTGGCCGTCGCCGTCATGCCCCGCTCGCAACAAGACACGATGGCCAAGGCGTTCGCCAGGATGACCCAGGGCCTGCGCGATCTCGTTCGCCAGGTGCGCGACAGCGCCTCGCAGGTCGCCAGCGGATCGGGGCAGATGGCCAGCGCCTCCGACGAATCGGCCAAGGTCAGCGTGCAGGCCGCCTCTGCGATCGACGAAGTCACCAGCACGATGCACGAGATGAGCATCAACGTGCAAAACGTGGTCAAAAATACCCAGGTGCAGGCGTCCAGCGTCGCCGAAACTTCCGCATCGATCGATCAGATGGTCACTTCGATCCAGCGCGTGGCCGACACCGCAAAAATGCTGGTCGACATTTCGAATCGCTCACGCGACGAAGCCCGCACCGGCATGGAAACGATGGACAAGGCCACCGAGGGCCTCAATCGCACCAGTCAGGCCATTCAGTCCTCGGCTGAAATCATCGCCGTGCTCGGCCGCCGCGCAGACAACATCGGAAAGATCATCGAAGTGATCGACGATCTCGCCGAGCAGACCAACTTGCTTGCTCTCAACGCCGCCATCGAAGCCGCGCGAGCCGGAGAGCACGGATTGGGTTTTGCCGTCGTGGCCGAGGAAGTGCGCAAGCTCGCGGAGAAGTCCACGCAATCGACCAAGGAAATTTCCGAGCTGATTCAAGGAATTCAGCAGGAGGCTCGCGAGGCAGTCGAAAACATGGAGAAGAGCACCTCCATGGTTCAGGACGGCTTGCACCTGAACAAAGATTTGAGCCTTGCGCTCGACAAAATTTCCGACGTGGTTTCGGAAGTCTACAAATTTTCCCAAGAAATCGGGGCAGCCACGATGGAGCAGTCTAACGGCTCTGCACAGATTGCCAAGGCCACCAACCGCCTCACCGAAATCACTCAAGAGATCAATTCGTCGGTCGAAGAGCAGGCTTCGGGCGCGCAGGCCGTGGTCCGCGCGATGGAGCGCATGCGCGAACTCGTTCAGCAGTCCACGTCGAGTTCCACGGAGCTCGCCGCGGCTGCGGAGCAAATGTCCAAATTGTCGCGCGTGCTGCTTGAATCCATGGATCGGTTCGTCTTGGACGAGGCGTATGCGGACAGGCGTCCCGCGCGCCGTCCCGCGCCTGCGCCGGAGCGCCACGCGCCCGCGGAATATGCGGAAGCGGTTCGCTCCTGACCGCACACAGCCCAATGGAAAAGGAACTCCAGGTCGTCGGACTTCGGATCGGACGCGAGACGTTTGGATTGCCCATCTCCATCGTCCGCGAAATCGTGCGCGTTCCTGAGATCACATCGGTCCCGAATGCGCCCGATTACATCGAAGGGGTCATCAACCTGCGCGGACGAATCATTCCTATCGTTGACCTTCGCAAGCGATTCGGCCAGAAAACGTTCGAGCCCAACAAGAAAAACCGCATCGTTGTGGTCGAGCTCGGGGCGCGCGCATTCGGCTTGATCGTCAATTCAGCTTCGGAAGTCTTGCGGATTCCACCGTCCGAAATCGAGGAACCAAACAACGTCTTCCAGGAAGGCGAACTCGACTACATCACCGGTGTAGGAAAGTTGAACGGGCGCCTTGTCATCCTCCTCGACGTGAATCGGATCCTCAAGCGCGGAGAGCTGCGCGGCATCGATGAAGTGACCGGTTCCGCCGCCAAGCTTCCGACGGGCGAAACGGTGAACAGCATCTAGACCGACCAGACCAGGCACAGATCACGGCCGAGGGACGAATGTCCACAATACTCACCACCCAGATTCCACTGACGGACGCCGAATTAAAGCTTCTGCAAACGCTGGTCTACCAGGAATGCGGGATGTATTTCGACGAACGCCGCACGCATTTCTTGCGCGACCGCCTGCAAAGAAGGCTGAAGGCTTGCCAGATCGATTCCTTTTACTCGTACTACCGCTTGCTCACCAGCCGCGAGGGCAAACAGGAACTTACGGCGCTTCTCGAGAATCTGACCGTCAACGAAACCAGCTTTTTTCGCATCCGGCCTCAGCTCGAGCTGTTTCAAAAGGTCGTGCTCGAGGAACTGCTGAAGCGAAAGCAGGAGCGGCGCGATTGGTCGCTAAAAATCTGGAGCGCTGGCTGCTCCACCGGTCAGGAACCCTACACTCTCGCAATCCTGATTTGCGACGCACTCGCTTATTACTACCTGCGAAATCCGTTGCCTTTTGAAGTTCCCACGCCCAAACCGTTGATTCCGCCGCCGTGGAAAGTCGAAATTTTGGCATCGGACATCAATTATTCGGCTCTGCTCACCGCTCAGCAGGGAATTTACACCGAGGCGCAGATGGACACGGTCGACTATACGTGCCGCCTCCGCTATTTCGACAAGCTCGGCGACAAATATTCCGTCAAGCCCGCGCTCAAGAATCTCGTCCAATTCGACTTCCACAACCTGAAGGCCGAATTCCTGCCTCAGGGCAACGACGTGATTTTCTGCCGCAACGTAATGATTTATTTCGATGAGGCCGAGCAAAAGCGCCTCATCGACAAGTTTCATCGCTGCCTGAATCCGGAAGGCTACCTTTTCGTTGGCCACGCCGAAAGCCTGTTCGGCCTCACTACAAAGTTCCACATGATTCATCAGAACAATGCCACCGTGTACCAAAAGCTCGAGGGGGCTCAGTGAGCTTTCCGTCAGACGAACACGCCTCCGAGCTCCGCGAGCTCTTTTTCGAGAGCGCGGAAGAAATCCTCCAGGGCATGAATGAAGCTGGCCTGGCGCTTGAGGAGCGTCCCGGCGACCTCGAGCAGCTTCGCGCCGTCCGCCGCGCTGTCCACACCCTCAAAGGCGATTCCGCGGCCTGTGGTTTCCGTCAGCTGAGCGAGCTTGCGCACGAACTGGAGGACGTGCTGACGCCGGAATTGGCTCAGCAAAATGCCGGACTGATCGCCGAAGTGATTCTCACCGCCGCCGATACATTTCACGAAATGCTGGCGGCCTATCGCAACAATTTGCAGCCGCCCGCCGGCGGTGCTCTCCGCGAGCATATTCGCCGGTTACTTCACAAGCCCGCTGGAGATGCGGGCGGCTCCACTTCCGAAGCGAAATTCGATTGGACCGAATACGAACGCCTCATGATCGCCGAGGCTTTCAGCCGCGGCGAATCCGTCTACAACGTCGCACTGCATCTCGACCCTGAAGCCCTGCTGCCTGCCGCGGCATTCGAATTGGCGCGCAAGGCCGTCGAGAGCGCTGGAAATATTTTGGCGCTGCGCCCGCAGGGCGCTATGGCCCCTGAAAGCGTGCGTCTGATCGAGGCCGCCCTGTCGAGCGCGAAATCCGCCGATTGGATTCGCAAACACTGCCGCGTGCCCTCCATCGTTGCGAAAATCTCAGTCGA
>JASHRI010000187.1 GCA_030037435.1 Candidatus Acidiferrales bacterium
TCGACGCGAACACAGGAAAAAAACTTTGGGAGTCCATCCTTGGGGGGAATATTTCGGTCAGTACGATCACCTATGCGGTCGGCGGAAAGCAGTACGTGTGCGTGATGACGGGCGACAATTTAAAAGTGCCAGAACTAAGCGCCGAGGCGCCAAATCTCAACACGCCGACCGGCCACAACGCGATTTACGTTTTCTCACTGCCGTGAACCAGACTAATTTTGCAATCCGTTTGCGCGAGGCAATGGCCAGACGTTGTTTTATCAAAAGCTAAGTATAGTTAACATTACCAATGTTTTGCCGAACCGTGCAGTGATATCATGTGTATCGCAGGGCGGTCCTATCTGAAAGGGGCGCACAGCAATCATGAAAATAAATAGACGCAAGGTGCTTTCAATACTCGGTATTTCTCCGGCTATTTTGGCCGGCTCTACTGCTGTAGCCGGCGAGAAAAAGAAGAAGCCCGCGGCGGCCTTGTCCACCGGCTTCAAAATCGAGGCCGTCAATCCGAAGGGAATGCCGCCCCCGATCCAGCTCATTCCCATGGCGCCCCGCCTTTCGAGCCTTGACGGTAAGACGATTTACCTGGTGTCTGACGGCTTCGCCGGCGCCGACCGCTTCCTGGCGCAGATCGCCATCTGGTTCCAAAAGAATATGCCCAGCGTGAAGACGATATACCGCCTGAAAGCTGGTTCCTATTTCGATGACGACCCCAAGCTAATGGCGGAAATGAAAGCCAACGGCAACGCCATGATCATGGCGTACGGCCATTGAAGCACCTGCACACCAGCGACCGTCGGTCACTGCGCACAAGTTGAGAAGATGGGGCTCCCCACCGCCCCCCTGGTTACCATCGCCTTCGAAAATCTAGCAAAGTCCAACGCGGCCAGCCGCGGCATGCCCGACGAGCGAATCTGTTTCCTGCCGCATCCGATGACCGACAAAACGGACGCGGAAATGTACCAGGTCCTCCTTGGCAACGATCCCGTCACGAATAAGCCGCTGATGCCCGAAATCATAGACGCGCTCACCAAACCGCTCACGGCCGACGAGCAAAAGAGCGGCCTGGTAACCCCGGACATCGGCCCGGCTACCTACGTAGACACGGCGGAGAATCTCCAGCGGATCTACCTCGACAACAATATGACTGACTTCATGCCCATCATCCTTCCCACCGAAGAAAAGGTGCAATGGATGCTCAAGGGCACGAGCCATAAGCCTGACGAGGTTATCGGCACGTTGAGCGCCGCCCGCGGTGCTCAACCGTCGTGGACTTTTACGGTCAGGCACGTGGCGATCAATGCCGTCATGGCCGGCGCGCAACCGGAATACCTACCCACCATTTTGGCCATCGCCGCAACCGGGCAACCCGCCCTGTTCAGCTCCACATCCTCATTCTCCCGCATACTGCTGCTGAATGGCCCCATCTCCGACAAGATCAAGATGAACTACGGCATCGGTGCGATGGGTCCGTTCGCCGAACCCAATGCTGTGATTGGCCGCGCATGGACGATCCTTTCGAAAAACCTGGGCGGCTGCGGCATGCCCGGACTCAGCTACATGGGCACCCTGGGAAGCAACCTGAACTACAACAACGTTTGCATCGCAGAAACGGAAAACAAGCTTCCGGACGGCTGGCAGCCCTTCCACGTGCAGAAAGGCTTTAAACCAACCGATAGCGTGGTCAGCATTTTCAACGGCTGGAGCCTGAACAACGTCGCCTGGTTCCCCCACATGCCCTACCACGAACTGATCAGCAACTGGCTAACGCATTTCTTCTCGTTCGGGACCAGCGCAGCCACATTGTTGCTCGATCCAACCGTCGCCCGCGAAGCGAAGAGCAAGGGATTCAACTCGAAGGAAGAGTTAAGCGACTACTGGTCGAAGAACTCGAAGACGCCGGCGTGGCTCTACTGGGACACGCACCAGAAGGAACTGGAGCAGGCGAAAGCGGGCGTCGAGCCCTACGCCTCGTATCTGAAGATGGGCGATGCCGATATTCCTTTCCAGCGCTTCTATCGCCGCGGTCGTCCGGGCGGGCCTCCTGTTGCCAACCCGAAATCTTCGATTGAGATCATCGTGCTCGGAGGCGAGACTAACACCTACTGGGCCGGCGGAGACTTCAGCCACGTGACGAGCGTGCCCATCGATAAGTGGGCGTAAGCGGAGCCGGATTTTTCCACTTCGAAGCGCCGAACGAAAAACCTACGCCCGAAGCCTGAGCGATGGAACACGACGCGCTCTTTGCACAAATCGCTGAGGACGCGGCACCCAGAGGGTTTACTCTGTGCCTTAAAGCAAGGTCGGGCGCGACAAGCGCGTGCAATGATGCGACTAGCGACTTCTTGCCCTTGAAAGGGCGCTCTGCTACTTTTGGCGCTCCCCCTCCCCTTCTGTAACGCGCTGGCACAGCCCACGACTCCAAAACCAGCCCAAAGCTGCCTGGAAGCAGCAAGAAAAGCCCTTGGCCCCAAGGCGGAGGTCCTCATGTGCGGGCACCTGACCGGAACTCATGCATTAGAAACGGTCGCCGTCTTAGGCCTGCCGCAATTTCACGAGAACGAGGATGGTATTGCCGTATCTAAACTCATCATTTTGCGAAAGAGGCGATCCGAATGGAATATCGAACTCACCGCCGATAGGGAAAACTGGATCAGAAACGGTTTAGGGTATATTGGCGTCGATTTTATCGATGATTCGGCAGATTTTGTAGGCTACCGCATCTCTTTTTCGGGCGAGAGGTCTCGTAGAACTCCAAGGTTCACCGTTACGTTTTTCTATCTGAGCCCAAAAGGCCACACTGAAGGGGTCTCGCTGGGAGTCACTTGGAATCCTGCAGTAGGAAGGTTTCAAGAGTACGCCACTAACGAAGACCCGACTGGATTTAAGCCTGAAGTCAAGAATCCACCGCACATCCGAAGTCGGAAAACGGCACTCTAGTGAAGTTTTGCCCCTATCGCCTAGGCAACAGCAATTGCCCAAATCCATCTCCCAAGGAACGGACGAGTGGCAATCGGTCCCGCGAAGGGCGGGTGGCGAATCCTTCGTTTCGGGTATTTTCCGGTGCTGACATCGGAGGCGGGCGGATCATACCACACCGGAATTAGCAACAAACTCGGTTGAAAATTGGGGGTGCCGCACTCCTTCGCAGTGTTTGCGAAGGGTGCGGGATGTGAATCAGACACCGCCTCGAACGTCGCTACGGAGTGGTCACCCTCAAGATGGCATTCACGATGACATAGTCTACTTCACCGCGCCTGATGGCTACGTGGTTTCGCGCTAGAGGATCGCTGAAACGGTAGTTCCCGCTGCGGCAAACACGGCCGGCATTTCGGCGCGGGCGAGCGGAAGAAAGTGGCGGACAACCTCAGGATCGAACTGAGTGCCGCTCGCCTCGACTAGCCGGCGTATCGCCTCCTCAAACGGTAATCCGCTGCGGTAAGGACGGCACGAAACCATCGCGTCAAACGAATCAATCACCGACACGATTCGCGACCCGATGGGTATCTCGTCTTGCTTCAACCCTCCCGGATAGCCCTTCCCATCGAAACTTTCATGATGGTGCAGGATGATCAGGCTGGCGGATTTCATTCCAGGGACCTTCCGCAGCACCGCCCAGCCATATTCCGGATGCTTCTTCATCAGCTCGTATTCTTCCGTTGTGAGCTTCGCCGGCTTGTTGAGAATTGCGTCGGGTATTCCAACTTTCCCGATGTCGTGCAGCAGTGCCGCAATCTCGATATCGCCAAGCGCCGCCTCCGGCATGCCAACTTCGCGCGCAACGTGAAGGGCCCACTCCGCCAGGCGCGTGCTGTGGACACCGGTGTTCAGGTCTTTCAGATCCAGCAGTTGGTTCAATGCGCAAATCATCGACGTGCGCATCGCTTTCAGCTCTTCTTCAATTGCCTTGATGCGGAGGGGAGGTGTGCACCATTCCGGCGCTGCCGGACCGGCCCCAAGGTACGAGGGCCGTCCGGCGTCGGTAATGAGTTCAGCTTCGAATTCAGCTGCAATGCTCGGCATGGTGCGCTCTCTCCGCTTCGCCTGAGCTTCCGGTT
>JASHRI010000188.1 GCA_030037435.1 Candidatus Acidiferrales bacterium
AACGAGGCGGCTGCATTGTAATTCGCACCGTCAACCGACCAGCTCTGTGTCCAATTCGCACCGCTCCTACCTACGCGCATCCAAAAGGAGGTAGTGCCAGCAGGGATCGTGATCGGATTGTTGTATTCCACGGACGCTGTGCCACCAATTGTCGAGACGGCAAACATCCTCGGCGTCGTTCCATCGTTGAAGACGGAGAACCAGACAAAATCCTCTGCGTCTTGCTGAACCAGGATCCCTTGTACCTGGTCCCCTTGAGTAACCATGGAATCGAATTTCACTTCGACTTGGAAATCGACGTCCGCAATCGTCTGCAGCAAGCCGACCGCCTGGTTCATATTGTAAATGTCGTGGCTGCTCGTGCTCGGAACGGTGAGCAATACGTCGGTGCCGCTCATTTTTTCGAAGCCGCAGCATTGGGCGTAGAAATTCCACATCGGACTGAGAGCGGAACCGTGAAAATCGTCCGACACCGGACCACCACATGCATCGGTACTGAAGGTGGAATCAGGAGCGGTGGCGGAGTTGCCGGAGCCAGCAGTAGAGGTGATTTGATAGTGATAAGTGGTATTGCAGGCAAGCAAGTCGATCGTCAGCGAATGGCTAGTAACCGAAGTGAGATCGGTATCGCTATAACCATACTGCGTGCTAGCACCGTAGTTTAAGACGCTGGTGCCGGCCACGTTGGTCGTCCAAGTTATGCTCGCCGAATCTGAAGTGGTCACTACCGATACACTGCTGATAGAAATTGGGCAAGCGCCCGTAACAAAGGTGGCATCGCTGCTAGTGATGGAATTGCCGGGGGCAACAGCCGACGTTACCTGGTAGTGATACGTGATGCCGCACGTCAGCGAGTTCAGCGTCAATGAGTGGGTCGTCACCAGGCCGGAATCCGTGACATCCGATCCGTATGCAGCGGTCGTACCGTAATTCACTTGGCTGCTCGCGCCCACGTTGGTCGTCCAACTCACCGTAGCCGTCGTAGCTGTCTCCGAGACAGAGACTCCGCTGATGACGGGACAGGAGCTGGTCGAAAAAACAGCGTCACTCGTTGTAGCGGAGTTTCCCGGACCAGTAGCCGAGGTAATCTGATAGTGGTAAGTCGTCCCGCATGTCAGCGAATTCAAGCTCAGTGAGTGGTTTGTTACCAGCGACGAATCCGTGACGTTCGATCCGTATGCAGCGGTCGTGCCATAACTCACTTGGCTGCTCGCGGCCACGCTGGTCGTCCAAGTGACCGTGGCAGAAGTCGCCGTCGGCACCGCCGAAACTCCGCTGATGCTGATCGGGCATGGAGCCGTGCTGAATGAATTGTTGCCGGAACTGGCAGAGTCGCCCGGAGCAACGGTCGAGATCAGTTGGTAGTAGTAGGTTGTGTTGCACGTGAGTGAGCTCAGCGCCAGCGAATGGTCGGTCACCATCGTGGGATTACTGACCATCGATCCATACGCGCTGGTGGCACCATAATCGACCTGGCTGCTGGTGCTCACGTTTGTCGTCCAGGTCACGGTCGCCGTCGTCGCCGTTTCCGACACGGATATGGTGGTGATAGTAATGGCGGGGTTGGCCCCCCCATCTGATTGGAGCGTCTGCGGACCGCCACATCCGCCCAGAGCGATGAAACCAATTAGGTATGCAGCGATCAGCAAGTGCTTGCGCATAAGGTTCTCCGTCCCACCAGTCACGCCCGCCTCAATCCGGTCGTCGTGCTTACCACGACCCCTACGAGCGCTTATGGAGCGGCCATAGGAAGGTGAGAGATCTCTTCAGCTGAATCAGCAGCGGATTTATTGGTTTTTTGGGGCAATCGTAGTTCCATACCCGCTAGTTCGCACCGGGTTAAACGGCTGGCGATGGCCGCAATTATCTTCTGCAAGATGCTGGTAACTAGCAGGTTAGGCGAACGGCGCGTAAGCCGTCTAGCGACAGCCAGCGCTCTGGCCGTCTTCGGGGGACGGCGCTCGTCCACAGGTGCACGAAAATTCACACGAAGGGGCCTTCCGGTGGTTATAGGGTGACAGAAAAAAGGGGGGAGACTCTCGTGGCTGTGGCTCCCCGGTTGTCCAGGCTCCCCCGGGGACCCGTTAAGCAGTTCAATCGCTGTTGAGAACTGCGGCAGGCGACAGATGCGCCAGATATTCGTGCGGCCTGCTCGGATCAGTGATCCAGTCCGCGAAAGCCCGCACGTCGGCAGCGGTATACCACTGTTCTTTAGACGCGATATTTACCTGCCCTTCCGATAGGAAATTCTCGGAGTCAGGGAGGTACCGGAGAGTAACAGATGTAGCCCGCCAGGGGCGCATCAAAAAGTTCGCGTAAGCGAAGCGCTCTGCAAGTTCTTGCTGATTAGACGACAACCTGGGAATGGACTGTATATTGTGGATTTTGCGCAGGTATTCCTGTCGTGTTTCGGAGTCAATCGTGAAGCCTTTGTTGTCGTACAGTCCGGTTCCTCCCGTCACAACGGGAATTCCTAATCTGGCCGCCTCCATTCCGATCGTCCCGCGGACAGTGATGCAGTAGTCCATGATTGAGAATAAAGAGTAACTACTTATGTCGCTCTCGGGCCGAACCATCGTTATATGTGACGGAAGCTTGCCGATGTATTTCTCGAGCGCTGTGATTTCGGCGGCCTCTCCGTGGAAACTTAAAATTTCACGCAATCGCTTGTTAGCTGGATGTATTTTGATGACCCAGTTCACTTGGTCGTTTTCGCAGGCCGCTCGCACGGTCTCCACCAACCACTCTTCGAAGTCACGAAAGAGGCATTTCCCCCAAAACAGTGCGGCATCCCACAAAATGTGAGGAAATATGAACGCCGTCTTCTTATTTGGATTCAGGCCGAGGCGCTCGCGTAATCGAGCAGAATCGAAAATCGTCTTGTCGAACTGCGTGCCCACAACGCTGTACCAATCGCCTGAGGAGTAGGTGCTATATAGTTCGTATTCGAGCTGTTTTGGATGGTCTTTGGTCCATTCCATGTCGCGAACGAAACGCCACGAATCCGACGATAACGACGAAGGATGCTCGAGCCAATTTTCAAGGCTATAGCGCTTAAAGATGAGGGCGTTGCTTTTGTGAGCCTGCTGCCACTGAATTGCCTCTACATTGTTCCGAATGCAAGAGTCGAACAGTTCTCCGAAAGGAGAATAGCAATTGTCGAGGAACAATGCGAGGTCGGGATTAAATTGATGACGGACCTTTCGCGCTGCATCTGCCGACATCATTGCGAAGGCAACCGTATCCACGAGACGTTCTCGATCCTCTGGAACCCGTAAATCCAAGAATCCCCGATAGGTGCCCCTTAAGGCAGTCGAAACCGCCACCATGCCGACACGAACGTCGGCGTACTCGAAATCGAGTAGCTCCCACATGGAACTGTATCGATCGACAACTGCTGCTGCTGATTTTTTGTCGATTTCGGTCGCGAAATCGCGCCACTGATGAATGCTGTCCACTCCCGCTAGCTTGTAGTGTTGGGCCAATAATCTGCCGTCGCGTCCTGTGCTTCCGATAAGCACTATCGGAACAAAATTGGCTAGCTGTAAACCCTTGATCAATCCTAGCTCGATTTGTACTTCAGGAAAATATGGGCTGCACACCAATGCGATGCCCTGCTTATGCCGCCTGTCATTGAGGCGCTCTCCGAGAACTTGGCCATGCTGCCGACTCAGCTGTTTGAATTGGCGCTCGTGATTACGATACTCAGGAGGGGCCGTCAAGACTGTAGCAATGCGTTGGGCCAAGGGCAGTAGGCCCATCGCCTTTAGCATCGACTTGGCCGTATCCCGTGGTCCGGGCATCGCGGAACTCATTTATAGTTCCCCTGTCATCTTTCTGGTTTGCATTCGCGGGTCGCGCGTTGTGACCGTGTAAATCGGATGAAGCCCTGCCGATTGGCGCAGACTAAAACGTTTGTATGACTTGCGACGCAACACGGTTTTCGCAATTCGGACCCGGCGCCGCTTCGCACCCACGTTGCTTGCCGTTGGCCGTTCTCGTCGCGTCGGCACCGCTAGACAGCGTTTTGAAAAACCTCAGGATGCAGAACCAAACTGAAACTCATTACAGTCGAAGCGCGGCAGATACTGGATCGAATGAATCCTATCTCGATCGCTGACCTCTCGGCTTTCGACGTTGAACGAAAACTTGACGCCAAAACCATTTAACAGGCGAATCGTATTGTCGTTGAAGGAATGAAAGCCCCCATAAGGATGGCAATAAGTACGAACAGGCAAAGGACACACGGAAGACAAAAAGTCAAATGACGATCCAATCTCGAGTGACTGTTCGGCTGCAGAAAGCCTACTCATAACTGGATGGCTTCTGGTATGCGATCCGATAATCATACTGGCGTCGGCCATCTCGCTAATCTGCTCGACAGACATGTAGAAGTCTGGAATCTCAAAACTATAGCCGAATCTTCTGCCGATCGCATCAAGGATTTGCGATCGATATTCATAATCTACAAAGTAGTTCATAAGCCGCTTAAACTGAGAGACACCTTCATGGTTCAATTGGTGTGCGTACGTTGCGGTCTCAAACTCTTGCTGTTTGCGCTCCGGAATCATCTCTTTCGAGATTATGTTTACCGCATAATCGAGGAGCCGATGCCCCTCGAACGCGCCACATAATAGATGAATGCGATGGACGTCCAGAATTCCGCGTTCTGTGTACGGTAACGTCGGCACGTAAAACATGCCCCACAAACCCCTAGACTTCAGCTCAGGAAAGACATAGCGGAAATGACAGGATAATGCGTCATCAAACGTCAACAGCACCTTTCCGGGAACGTTCGGCATGGTGCCGTCGCTCAAATAGCGACACCACTCATCAAGGGTCACAAATCCGTATTTGGCACCGAAGAAGTCGAGCTGCTTTCTGAAATTATCGAAATCCAGAAACCGGAAATTCGGCAGGCGTGGAGTATACCTGCGGACGTAATGGTACATGATGACTTTCATAGCTGGCGCTCGACAATCTCCGCCCCCATCGGTCACACGGGTTTGATGTAGTAGGGGTTACCGCGAGGCGAACATCGCAAATCGGAGTAAGCCGCCCCCAGAAACTCCCTGACGGCGCGGCGGGCCCCTGGGAAGCTCTCTGCGTGATCCTCGGCGAACCCGAAATCATCAAACGCGATAACTGCTCCCGGACTAACCATTGGGTAGAGATTCTCGAGACAATCTTTGTAGGATTGATACAGGTCTCCATCGATATTCAACAAAGCGATGGGCCGCCGAGGATGTGTCGGAAGCGTGTCTCTGAAAAAGCCAGGACGAAGAGTCATAACGAACCCGGCCCTCTCGAGAAAGTCGGAGTCCAGACCTGCACTTGCCGCGACCTGTTGCAAGAATTCCGGCGTATACCGATATTTTCCGCTGGGGCTAACGGCCCATTCGCCGGCTTTGGGATTGCGAGGGGAGCGGTCTTCTTCGGTGGGTTTTGGAAACCCACAGAAGCTATCGTAGGCAAAAATACGACGGCGCTCTTGCTTCGGCTGCAGTGCGTTCAGTGCCATCAGGATAATCAGCGAGCGGCCGCGGCCCACGCCGCATTCCACGATATCGCCGACAACTGTCTTGATGATCTTGAAAAATTCGTGCCAGTACACCACGTTTGCGATATTGTCCAGATTGAGCTGGTGGAACCTTTCGTCTATTTGCTCGTCATGACGTGTGCTGGGTTTTACCCGCATGTCCTGACCTCCTGTCGCGAATTCGAACCGACAGGATCCTAGATGCTGTTTGCACCGCAAGCGTTGGAACGCCATAAGACATAAAGCGTCGACTCAGCCGCGTATGACGGTTCATGGTTACGAGCAGCTGGATAGAAGCCGTTCTGATCGACATTCTTAGGCCTGGGGCGCCATTTTCTTCCGATTTTGGTCATTGCCTGAGAGGTCGATAGACCGATTGTGCGAAAGCTCAGGGACAGCCGGCACGGTCCGGGATAACGGGCTTGTTACGTCGCAAAACTGTTTCTGTTTTCGAATATTCCAGAGGGCGTCACTTCGCAAGCACGCCATGAAAAGCTCAGCACTCTTGCCATTGCCAAAATGGTGTGAGGGGGCAAAGTGTAACGGGATATTTTGCAGAGCGCGTAGGATTACCGCTGGTTCATCGGGGATATTTTGAATGGAAGTGTGGGCGAAGCGGTTGGACTGCCGCGTCCCGATGTTGATAGTGGGCACGCCGTAGACGGGCGCCTCACGAATTCCCGCACTGGAATTGCCTACGATGCTGCGGGAGTGTTTCAGCAACGTAAGAAACGCTTCAAACCGCATAGAAGGGAGGCAACGGAATCGCGGATTCGCCACATGCTTCGTTAGTTCCCGGAAAAGTATTTCAGAGCCCGAGTCGTTATTCGGGTGAATCACAACGAAATTTCGCTCGGATTTCAGGAGCGACTCCCACATGCCCGCGGCCTTCTCCTCCAAGCCAACGAGTTCTGTCGTTACCGGGTGATACACAAAAATGCAATACTCGTCGTATGGAATTTCGTAATGACTTTTCACTTCCTCTAACGACGGCAGCGAGTCGGAGAGCATCACGTCAATATCCGGCGAGCCGATCACAAAAATGGCCCGAGGATCTTCGCCCATTTGGACCAGCCGGTTTCGAGCGTCATCATTGGCCACGAAATGAACGTGCGATAACTTGCTGGTGGCATGCCGCAGGAGTTCATCAACGGTGCCAGAAACTTCACCGCCTTCGACGTGGGCCACCAGGACGTTCTGCAAGGCTCCAACAGTGGCGCCCGCCAGCGCTTCGATCCGATCTCCGTGAACTACTATCAAGGCCGGGGAGAACTCTCGAACATAATGGCCGAGGCCCTGAATCGTGTTGGCAAGCGCGAGATCCATGCCCGAACTGCCGAATGGATCCTGATTGAGATAGGGATATATGTTCTGAAATCCCGATTTGACAATTTCAGATACGGTCGCTCCGTACCGTGCAAGCATGTGCATGCCGGTCGCGAAAATCCGATGATCAAATCCGTCTGACGTTGCTACTCGAGCGATCAATGGCTTAAGTTTGCCGAAATCGGCTCGCGTTCCAGTGACGAATAAAATAGTTTTGGGCATGTTCAGCTACCTCAAGTTGCTCCACTTGATTTGTGTATTGGGGGGAATGTCGCTCGTAGCCTTTCGGCCAAGCACCCGCTCATAATCAACCGCCTTGATTTCGCCAGTGCCAGGCCGTTTTACCCAGACGTTCTTTTCGGTCAGAGACTCGCCCTGCGCGATTTCACAGGTCGAGACAACGCACGCGTACGCAAAGTCAATGGTCGGTTGTTCGTCTGAGAGAATCGTCTTGTGCCCGTCCAGCGCAAGCGCGATGGCCCTCGTGCCTTCGATCAGCTGCCTGAGTTCCGAAGGTGTGATTGAAATCGGCACATCGGGCCCGGGCCACGAAGCATTAGAAGTGAAGTGCTTTTCGAGAATAGCCGCTCCCAGCGGCACTGCGGCAAAGCAGGTGTAATTTCCAAGAGAGTGATCACTGAGCCCAAGAACGGCATCGGGAAAGGTATTCGCCAGATCCCGCAGGGCGCCGAGGCGGACCTTGTCATAGGGGGTTGGGTAAATGGAAGTGCAGTGCATCAGCGCGAAGGGCACGCGCGCTTGCCGTAAAATATCGACGGCGGGTCTCACGGAATCGAGGTCGTTCATGCCGGTGCTCAAAATTACCGGCTTGCCATAGCCTGCGATGTGTTTGATAAGTGGGTAGTTGTTGCACTCCCCGGAGCCGATCTTATAAGCGGCGACGCCCATCTTTTCGAGCCTGACCGCCGCCGCCCGACTAAAAGGAGTGCTAAGGTAAATCATCCCCTTAGCTTCTACATACTGCTTTAGCTGGATCTCTTCAGCCTCGGAAAGTGCACAGCGCGACATGATTTCCCAGATGCTCTCTTTCGCGTTTCCTGGAATGACGGAGTTCGGGATCATCTCATCGTCAATCACGTGGCATTGGAACTTCACGCATTCGCATCCAACCTCGGCGGCGTCGTTCACCATTCTGATCGCTTTGTCCAAGTCACCTTCGTGATTGATGCCGATTTCAGCGATCACAAAAGGTCTGTGACCGCTTCCGATCAGCCGATCGTTAATTCTTAGCGACGGCATTGTCTCTCCTGCAGGATCAGAGACGCGAGTTTCAAATCGAGGGCCGTGTCGATATCGACGGATGAATCAGGATCCATAATGAGCGCGCGCGTGTCGCAACCAAGGATCCGATTTTCGTCCTGCAAAACTCGCCGGCGGGTCACATAAATAGCACCGTTCAAGCGATATACCGGTGGCAGATCCTGACGGCGAGCGTAGGCCGGCGCGTCGTCCAGAAAAGGCAGGACCCGGCCAGATTCGATTCGTTTCATCCAAGCGGGATGATGCTCAGACAAACAAACGCTCACCACTGAGTCGGCCCCCGTTTCTCTGAGTAGGGTAACAGCCCTATCGATATCTTCAGATTGGCGTAGGGGTGAAGTGGGCTGCAGCAACACGATGATTTCCGGTTGCCAACCCTCCGCCGTGGCGAGCTGCGAGAGAACGTGTTGCATGACGGGAAGGGTAGGAGCTTCATCCTGCGCCAATTCCGCGGGGCGGAGAAAAGGCACGTCGGCACCGTGGTGCCGCGCGATTTCAGCAATTTCCGGACTGTCAGTCGAGACGACGATGCGCTGGATGCACTGCGCAGCCCGCGCTGCTTCTATTGAATGGACAATGATCGGTTTGCCGCCCAGTGGCAAAATATTCTTGTTGGGAAGCCCCTTTGATCCTCCACGCGCCGGAATGATGGCCAGACAGTTATCACACTCTGATTTATCCATAATCCATTCACCACACCATGACGGCACTCTTTAAGAGCGCAAAAGATCCTCCACATTGGCTTGTTGACGGTGATCCCTCGTCCATTCTTTTTTTTCAGTGCCCTCTTCTGGTGTGGAACATTCCCAATGGCAGCGAAGCATCATGATGACGGACTTATCTTGACTGCTTCGTCCCGATCCGTAGAAATCTGATTCTTCGACGCGAAAAGCGACGCCCCGATCGATGCTGTCGTAGATCACCGGCCCCATCGCGCCCACCCACATCGACAAGAAATAGCGTCCCGGCATCAGATTCACAGAGTCGAGGCATAAGTCGATATAACCTTCCCCCGTCCGCAATACAGGAATGTCGACTCCGCACAGCCAGGTGCTGACTCGCGAGACCACGGTTCCCGATTCAGTCTCTATGCCAATTCCGAATATGGGCCGTACGCCATCTTTGTGAGCGTGATAGCGCAAGCGAATCACCAGCGGCTCGCCCGACAGGACAAACTGAACTGGCTGCCCTTCTGGGCTCCTGAATTCTATCCCTGTGTACGAAATCACACGCTCATTGCTTCGGTGCTTTCGGTGTTCTGGATTTTCCGAACGGTTATCGAACAGTTCCCCGTCCGAAGCCGGTTCGTTCTCGATCATGCTTTGCAGATAGAATTTGACGGCTTCCTTCGAGGGCCCGATGTACGCGATTTTGCCTTCGCGAAATACGATTGTCCTCGGACAGAGATTTTCGATAGTCGCCATGTTGTGGGAAACGAACAGAATCGTACGGCCGGATCGGCGAACCTGATCCATTTTGCCGAGGCATTTCTTCTGGAAACTAACATCCCCTACCGATAGCACTTCATCCACCAGGAGAATTTCTGGTTCCAGGTGAGCCGCCACTGAGAATGCCAGGCGCACGTACATGCCGCTGGAGTAGTGCTTCACAGGGGTGTCTAGAAACTTGTCGATCTCGGCGAAAGACACGATCTCGTCAAATTTGCGCTCAATCTCACGCTTCGTCATTCCCAGGATCGCACCATTTAAGTAAATGTTTTCGCGCCCGCTTAGCTCTTGATGGAAGCCGGTGCCGACCTCCAGAAGAGACCCAACTCGGCCACGGATTTCGACATAACCCTGGGTGGGCTCAGTGATTTGCGACAGGATTTTTAGAAGGGTGCTCTTACCCGCCCCGTTTCTCCCGATAACGCCAACCACATCGCCATGCGAAATATCAAATGAAACATCTCGGAGCGCCCAATAGCTGGCATCTAAGTCAGCGGCACTTGTGGCCTGCCCGCGCAGAAGTTTGGCCGTCCGACGTATCGGCCCTGTGACGGCATCGACGATAGACTCCCGAAGAGTCCTTCTGCCCGTCCGCTGCAAACCGATGTGGTATTCTTTTCCAACATCAACTACACGGATCGCCGGTTGCTTCATGATATCGCCCTACATAATGTCAGCAAAGGTCCTCTCAAGGCGGCGAAAATAATAGACGCCACTCACTAGCAGGATCATCGAAGTGAAAGCGGAGATGAAAATCATCGGCCCGAACGTCATTTTGGTTCCGAGCAAGGCCCAGCGAAATCCCTCCACCACACCTACCATGGGATTAATCCCGTAAAGGGTTCGCCACGGCTGAGGGAGTAAAGTACTCGGGTATGCGATCGGCGTGGCAAAGAGCCAAATCTGCACCAGAAAAGGAATGATATATTGCACGTCGCGAAATTGGACATGAAGCGCCGAAAACCAGATGGAAACGCCCCAAGCGGTGGTGAGCGCTATGAGAAGAAAAAGAGGAAGCCAAATGATGCGGGAATTCGGCACGATATGGTAATAAATCATGAACCCTATAAGCATGGCAAAAGCCAAGCAAAAATCGATAATGCCAGACAACACTTTCGCGATCGGCACGGCTAGGCGAGGGAAATACACTTTTTTCACCAGATTCGCATCTGAAACCAAGCTCGTTGAACTTAAACTCACCCCATTAGCGAAGAATGTCCACGGGACAAGAGCGGCAAAGCTGAAAATCGGATAAGGAACCGATTCTGACGGAATTTTTGCCAGCCGTCCAAAGATGACACTGAAGATCACCATGGTACAAAAGGGTTGAATGATGGCCCACGCGCCGCCCAGGATCGTCTGTTTGTAACGGACTTTGATGTCGCGCCAAAT
>JASHRI010000018.1 GCA_030037435.1 Candidatus Acidiferrales bacterium
AGGGAGACGCTGATCGCGGGCACCCCAGTGACGGTGAGAGAAAAAATCGAGTGCCAATTGGAGGAATCGGGGGCCAATTATTTTGTTGCTCGCTTCGCTTACGGCAACCTAAGTCATGAAGAGAGCGCGCGGTCGCTCGAACTCTTCACCAGCGAGGTGATGCCGCACTTTAGAAGCTAGCGGCATCACCTGCCGGCAGAATCATGCTCTGCGCTGCGGATACGGCTCCGTCAACCTCCCTACAGAGACCGCAGGAAGTCCAAAATATCCTGCTGTTGAGTCGGGCTTAATGCGTTGAAGAGCGAGATAACCTTATTGGCCTCCGAGCCAGACCCCGAATGAGCCTGAATCGCATTCAGTAGCCCTCCGTTGGCGGGCGTCGAGCGGCCATCGTGCATGAAGAAGATGCGCTGGCCGACACCCCAGAGCGGAGCCGTGCGAAATTCGTCCGGCCCGGCGGAGCCCTGCGAGATACCGTCTGCCAACTCAGACCCCATGTGATGCACCAATAGGTCCGAGTATAGGGCAGCACTTTGATTGTTCAGAGCCGGAGCAAAAGACGATGAGCCTGTCTGAAGCGTCGGCGTGTGGCACATATCGCAGTGCACCTGACTGAACAAGGTGCGCCCCTGCTGAATTGCCTGTGGCGAGGGTTGGCCGGGAATGCCCACCGTGGACGGCGCGGGCGGAGCCAGGAAACGCATGAAGTCCGAGAAGGCGACGATGTCGCTCGGGATTTGCGTGCCGGACTGTGTGAAGTTAGTGGTGTCCTCGGGCGTTGGGTTGAACATACAAGAGGCCGGAGAGCCTTCGCGCTCGTTGGGGAACAACTCGTTGGTCACTCCGATCTCGACGTTGTAGGCTTCACCGGCAAATATTTCGAGCGATTTATTCTGCGCTTTCCAGCCGAAGCGCGTGATGGTGCCGTCGTTGCCGCTATAGTTTGCCTGCCCCGAAATGCCGAGGCTCTGTTTCAGCGAGGAGTTGGCAGTCATATTGGCAAGGATCGTGGCATCTGGAATGTTTTCGATCAGACCAGCGCCGAAGACGGGCGTGGGGATGCGGAAGATCACGTTGTTGAGCTGCTGCATCAACTCGAAATTCGGTTGGGGCATGTTGCAACTGCGGGCATCGGACCGCCCAGTGATGTTGAACACGTCGTGCACACCGCCATCGGGAGTTTGAGTAACCTCATTATTGACCACGGCGAGGGGGAATCGCGCTTCGCGGACCGGTCCAGTCACGCTGATGAAATAGGGCAAGCTGTTAATTGCTCCCGCGTCAGACGCGGCCTCGACTTGGGGATTCGGTCCGATATTGGGATATTGCGAAGTGCTGGGGCTGGTGCCACCTGGAGCCGGTTGGGCGTGACAGCTTCCGCAGCTAGTTGAATTGAAGGTGGGTCCAAGTCCAGAGCCTGGTTCGCCTGGAATGGTGCCGCTGACGGAGTCGACCTGCAGAAAGCGAGCCATACCGTCAGCAAAGAACTGCAACTGCGCCGCTGTGAGACCAGGGAGCGGCTTCCCTGCGCCAACTCCATCCGAGCGCACCCCTGGGTCATGCGCCGCACTCTGTGCCTGCACCATCCATCCGACACTCGCCGCAAGCGCGAGCACTCCTACGATCGTAATCGGTTTTCCAATGTGCATAGTCACACCCTTCCTCTTTCCTCCAAGGCAAGCTAAGACACACCCGTCCTGGAGCCGGTCCTGCGGTTTCGTAACAGTCAGGCGATCAAAGGATCGTCCGGCTGACGGAGGGCTGAGATTCCGTGGAAAACTGCACAGATGGTTCGCGAATTGAGCGGCACGATACGCGCGTGGTTGCGGCAAGTCAATAAGCTCGAGGTACAGTTGTCGTACAGGCGAAGGTACATGTGAGGCCATTTCGGTTTTGTTCGCCCGCGTGGCCGCGGAGAGGCGTATGGGCCGTTTCTAATGAGACGAAACGGGGGGACGTGCGTCTATCTGCACATGATCGGGCGGGCAAGCCGCCTGCGAGCGCACTCGATTGACACGTCACCCCGACGCACGCAGAATACCGAGGTGGTGGTGGCGGGCCGGAACACACCGGCCCCTGGGGCGACCTTCCGATCGCAATCCAAATCCAAGGGAGAACGTTATGCTTTCGATTCTCGGCGGAACGGCGAGTGATTCCATGATGCGTCCCGCGGCCCGGCGTTTGCGCGAACGCATATCCGGTTCCCACTTCTTGCTTCTGGCTGCGGCGGTTCTCGTGCTGCCCCTCGCGACAACGGCCCAATCGCTGAGTTTGAGCCGGATCACCACATTGATGAGCTCAGAGGCGACCCCCGGCGGCTCCACCGGCTGCGCCACTTTCTCGGTGGCGGAAAGCAATGGGGGCGCCGGCCAGTCCGCGCCTGCTGCAAAGACCGACGCATCGGCGGGCGACGGCTTTGACTTAACGAATCTCAATCGTTCGGTTTCCCCTTGCGACAATTTCTATCAATTTGCTGTGGGTGGCTGGCTGAAAAACAATCCCATTCCCTCGGACCGTCCCGCCTGGGGCACGTTCAACAAGCTTCAAGACCACAACCAGGACGTGTTGCACGCAATCCTAGAAGAAGCCGCAAAAGACACCAAGGCCCAGCCCGGGTCCAACTGGCAAAAAATCGGCGACTACTATGCAAGCTGCATGGACGAGAGCCAGATCGCGTCGGCCGGCCTAAAGCCGCTCGACCCGGAATTGGAGCGAATCGCGGCGATCAAGGATACGGAAGGATTGCAGGCGGAAATCGCGCGGCTGCAGAAAATGGGAGTTAATGCAGCGTTCTTTTTCAGCTCTGAGCAGGATTTGAAGGACAGTAGCAAAGAGATAGCAGCAGCGGGACAGGGAGGCCTGGGTTTGCCCGACCGGCAGTATTACGTGGACGACGACGCCCGCTCGAAGCAAATTCGCGCGGAGTACGTGCAGCACGTGACGAACATGTTCAAGCTGGTGGGGGAGGATCCCGCAGAGGCTGCCAAGAATGCGAACGTCGTGATGGAGATCGAGACAGCACTGGCGAAGGTCTCGACCAAGAGGGAAGACCTGCGCGACCCGGATAGAAACTATCACCCAATGTCGGTGGCGGAGCTGGATCAAGTGACCCCGCATTTTTCCTGGAGCCGCTATTTTCGCGAAGCAGGCGCGCCTGAATCGGTTTCGATGGAGGACATGGGGCAGCCCGAGTTTTTCAAGGGCCTGGACGCGCAGATCGCCTCCGTGCCGATCGACAACTGGAAAATCTATCTTCGCTGGCATCTGATTCACGCCGCCGCGCCTGCGCTCACCGACCCAATCGTCGAGGAGAATTTCAATTTCTACGGACGCACACTGACCGGTGCGCCGAAGATGCTGCCGCGCTGGCGGCGTTGCGTGGGATCCACCGACCGGTCATTGGGCGAAGCGCTCGGCCAGTATTACGTGAAGCGCGCGTTTCCTCCCGAGGCCAAGGCACGCGCGCTGACGATGGTTCACAATCTGATCGGGGCGCTGCACGACGATCTCGAGACGCTCGAATGGATGAGTCCGCCGACGCGGCAGAAAGCCATCGAAAAACTGGGCATGATCCAGCTCAAGATCGGCTACCCAGACAAATGGCGTGATTATTCGGCCTATAAAGTCACGCGCGGACCGTACGTCGAAAATCTGTTTGCCGGCGCTCAGTTTGAATTCGCGCGCCAACTGAACAAAATCGGCAAGCCCGTGGACCGCACCGAATGGCAGATGACGCCTCCCACGGTCAATGCGTATTACGATCCTTCCATGAATGAAATCGTGTTCCCGGCGGGAATCCTGCAGCCGCCGTTTTTCGATTTTCACGCGGACGACGCGATCAACTACGGAGGAATGGGTGCAGTGATCGGGCACGAGATTACCCACGGCTTCGATGATCAGGGCGCGAAATTCGACGGGCATGGCAACCGCGTGAATTGGTGGACGCCGAATGATTTGAAGAATTTCGAGGCCCGCGGCGAATGCATCGTGAAGCAGTTTGACGCCGAGGAGGTCGAGCCCGGGCTGCATGAAAACGGCAAACTCGTCGAAGGCGAAAGCATCGCGGACTTGGGCGGCATGACGATCTCTTACGCGGCCCTGCAGAAAGCGTTGAAGGGCAAGCCCGCGCCGGGCAAGATCGATGGCTTCACGCCCGACCAGCGTTTCTTCCTGGGCTGGGCGCAGGTGTGGGCCACGAATTACCGGCCGGAGTATGCCCGCCTGATCGCCAAGACCAACGAACATCCGCTCGATAAATTCCGGGCCAATGCACCGCTTTCGAATACACCGGCATTTGCTCATGCGTTTTCTTGCAGCGAAAATTCTCCGATGGTAAGGCCGGAGGGCGAGCGCTGCCGGATCTGGTAAGCGAAAACAAAAAAATAGGCTGGAGATGAGGGCGGCGCGCGGCCGCCCTTTTCTCTTGGTACGTGCCTCGATGCGAATACTACTTTTTTGCCGACAGGATGCGTTCGATCTGACTGAAATGATTGAGGTCGTGGCCGGCTGTCATGCGCGCGATAGTCTCGATGGTCTGCTCGCCGCGCTCGGGGTGCATACCGGATTGCTTCCATTGTTCCGGGGTGAGTAATTTTAGCAGGGCAACATTGGATTCTCGAAAACCGCGGTACTGCGCGAACGACTTCTTCGCGTCGCGTTTCCCGTAGCTCATCGCAGCGGCCCAAGCGTCCTGATCGAAAGGCTGAAGCGATATCCCCGGCGCGCCGAGAACCATGCGAAGCCGGCAGCCGATCACCAGTTCCGTGTCCGCAAGATGGGCCACGATTTCGGCGATGGACCACTTGCCTGGGGCGGGCCGCTTGCGCGCCTTAGCAGGGGAGGTTCGCTTCAGCAGCTGGGCAAGTTTTGCCGGTGCCGCCGCTTGCAATTTCAGCGGATCGCGTCCTTGGACGTAGCCATACATTCGGTCGCGATATTGCTCAGAGGTCTCTTGCATCGGTTCCTCCAGGTTGCGGATTGGCGTTATTTTAAGCGAAACGCCGCGATTTCCGCACCGTTGCGATTGTCGGACTGGCGTGGCGGCAAGGCCAATTTGTCGGTTCTATTTTTGTTCGCCACTTCCGGATTCTGGAAATCGCGCCTCGCTATTTCTGATCCTGGAAACCTCGCTTGCCAAAGACGCCGGGTCGCGCCCGCCGCGGCTTACAATTTAATGAGAATTAGCAGGCGCGTGGACGCTTGGGAAAGCCGTTCGCGCGGTTGCGAGCAGACGACTCTCAGAGGCGAAAACTGTGGCGCTGAAAACGGCGGAGTCTGGCTCGCCCAAGGCGAGTGCGCAGCCGTCCCTAAAACCCGAAGACCAGGAACTCGCGCGCAAGCTCGAGGAACAGGCAGCCGTCGAATCAGGTCTGGCTGAGCGGGAGCTGCGAGCAGCCAATCTGCGCGCCGAGTTAACCGCTTTTGAGCGGCGCTACTTGCACTTTGTCGGCTCGCGCTATGCCGAACTCGACGAATTCAAGGCTCGCATCGCCGAGAAAATTGCGCGAGAACAGCCCGGGAACGAACGCGCACAACAAGCCGCTCGCGAAGCGCGCGCCCGCGCCGCCGAGACGAAATCCGTGGCAGGCGAAAAGTCTCCGCACGAGCCTCGCGCGTTTCAATCCTCGCCCGAGATGAAAAAACTGTACCGCGAAGTGGCGCGGCGGATTCACCCGGACCTTACGTCGGACCGCGACGACCGCGTGCGGCGGCAGCAGTTGATGACCGAGGCGAATCAGGCGTACGAGCGCGGCGACGAAAAGCGGCTGGCCGCAATTCTGACCGAGTACGAGTGCAGCCCGGAATCGGTGAAGGGCGAGGGGCCCGGAGTGGAACTGGTGCGTGTGATTCGGCGTGTGAGCCAGGCTCGAAGTCGACTGGCGGAGATCGAATCGGAGATGAACCTACTGATGCGGTCGGATCTGTACCAGCTAAAAACTCGCGTCGAGGAAGCGGAAAAGAATGGGCGCAACGTGCTGAAGGAAATGATTGCGCGAGTGGACCAGCAAATTACCCTGGCCAAACAGCGGCTCGCAAAATCCTCGTCAGATAGTCATTGATGGAAACGAGCGAAAAATATCCGGCGAAGCAAATCGTTCGCGCCGCTTCACATGCTTTGGTGGCGCGCTCGGCGGGCATTGTCGCGCGCGGGCTGCGCGATCTTGTCCGCGACTCGAATTGGTTTTCCAAGAGAATTTTTTCGGGACATTCTTCGCGTGGCGCGATTTCCGCTGCTGGACAAGTTTGCGCGCTTTCGCCGGTGACGGGCCTAGGAACCGAGCGCTTGGCGATCTACGACATGGAATTGAGCGTTTCGCCGCTGGCTCTGACACTTCCGGAAGATGGCGGAACCGGTGCGCCGGGAAATCCAGCGGCATTTGCCTGGTCGCCGACGGCGAGGCATCTGGCGGCTGCGTGGGGAGGGTGGCTGCCTAAGGTGCACGTCTTCGATCTACATCGGAAGGCGCCCTGTGCGGCATTTGCGGACTATTCGAATTTCCCGGCATCGCTCGGATGGTCGGGCGGAGGGAATCATTTCGCGGCTGCATCGCTCGGCGGCAGTGCAGCACGATTGCGATTGTGGGAATCGGCGAAAAGCGCGAACGGCGAGCCGGCATTTCCCGCGAAGCCAAAGGCGGAACTGGGCGCGGCCGAATGTTCGCGATGGCCTGAGTGGCAGGAAGGCGGAGCAATCGATGGAGCGGCGCCAGCCGACGAACCGGTGGACGGCGATGCCGTGGCAGGATTCAGCCGCGCGGCGTTCAGTCCTGATGAAGACACACTCGCGACCGTGATCGAAATCGAAGGCGAATGGGCGGACGATTCGATCGCGCTGCTGGAGGTGCCCACGCTGCGAAAGCAGAGCGTGTTTCACGCGCAGGGCCATGTGACCGACCTGGCATGGACGTGCACCAGTGGCGAACTGATTTTTTGCTCGGCGGGGCAGGCCAGCCGATTGTCGGCAGAGACGATGGAGCCTGTACCGTTGCCTTTTGGTGCCGAATTATGCGCCTGCCATCCACATCTGCCGCTGTGTCTGTGCTTCAGCTCGTGGCTGAAAAATTCGGCGAAGGGACAGCTATTTCTGGCCGATTTGAGCACGCTGAAAGTGTTTGACGAATGCGCGGCCGAAGGCGTGGTCGATTTGCGCTGGAGTCTCGACGGCTCGAAAGCCTACGCCATCAGCTCCGACGGGCTTGCGTACATCTACGAACCTGCGCTTTTTTAGACGGGCTGCACTCCCAGCATTTTTTCCGTCCACTGCCAGATTTCTCCCGAGAGTTTCGGGTCGCGCGAAAGTGCGCTCGATTTCGCAGGCTTGCACTTAATGAAGTATTCGCCAGAGATCCGCGCTACTTCGGGCGACGTGGCCAGATACAGAGTGGTTTCCGCGCCTTTCTGCGGCGAAAGCATAAATGGCTTCATGATGCCAATGATTATTTTGAAGATGAGCGGCGGGTTCACTCCCCAGATGTTCGTGGCGACGACACCGGGATGCAAGCAGTTACAGGTTACCCCCGAGCCTTGAAGTCGTCGCGCCAATTCGAATGTGAATGCATTCATCAGTAGCTTCGACTGCCCGTAAGCCGAGAAGCTGCGGTATTTTCGCCTCTCAAACTGGAGGTCATTCAAGTCGACGTTGCGGGTCTGGTGAGCTTGCGACGACACATTGATGATTCGAGAAGGCGCACTGGCTTTCAGTGGATCGAGGAGTTCGAACGTCAAGAGCGCGCTGCCAAGATGATTTTGGGCGACCGTCATTTCGATGCCGTCCGCGGAAAGCTTACGGTGGACTACGGCTCCGCCGGCGTTGTTGATGAGCACATCAAGGCGCGGATACCGCTGCTTGATTTGTTCGGCGAGCGCGCGGACGGACGCTTGCGACGACATATCGGCGATCAGCAGATCGACCTGCGCGGAATTTGCGGCGCGGCGAATCTCTTCAGCGGCTGCTTCACCCTTTTGTTTGTTGCGGCAGACCATCACGACGCGCGCTCCCATGCGGGCGAGATCGAGAGCAGCTTCCTTGCCGATGCCGCTGTTGGCGCCGGTGATGACGCAGGTTTTTCCAGACATGTCGACGTGAGAGATTGTCATGTGGTTCCTCGGGTAGCGAAACGTTAACGCACATGCTGGATTGCACTCAAGCGGCCCTGTTTTGATCAGGCGAGCGGAAGATTCGCTTCGGCGTTGAGCGTTGAGTCCGCGCGCTCGCCGGCCAAAAAGCGCGGATAACCGGCGGCGGCGATCATTGCGGCGTTGTCTGTGGAAAGCGCGCGGCTGGGGAAATAGACGTCAACTCCTTGGCGCGCGGCTTCTGCTTCGACGGTGCGACGGAGTTCGCTGTTTGCTGCAACGCCGCCGGAAATGAGAACCGTGCGCGCGTTCAC
>JASHRI010000189.1 GCA_030037435.1 Candidatus Acidiferrales bacterium
GTTAGGGCGGGTGCCCTCTCCGTACAGTTCGAACATGCGCGCGAGCCCAAACGCAGTGGGCGAGGGCGCGACGATGACACGAGGGATATCGGGATCGGCAATGGCGGGCCGCAGTTTGGCAAGCTCGCGCATCGTGTGGGGAGTAACCTCGAGCGAAGTGACGGCAGACAAGTCCATGATGCCGCCGCTCAGGTCCAGCGAGTCCGCAAGATTTGACGCGACGGCATAGTACTCGCGCATTTGTTCGTCCGTAAGCTGACCGTCAAAGCGCGTGCGAAGAATCCGGTGGATGGGATCGAAGTCGAAGTGGTAGGGCATGAACGTACCCACGGCGTTACGAGTGCGGTCCATCATACGCGCACCATCGCGGAAAAACCGAAAAGATTTCAGGCGGCGCAGCTACACGAGAGAAAAGCAGCGGCCCCCGACGGCGTGCGATGCCGCCGGGGGCCGCAACTGCAAGTTCAATTAGTGGCCTTGGTGGTTCCCGTTGCCATTCCCATTCCCGTTACCATTCCCGTTGCCATTGCCGTTATCAGCGTGTCCGAAGTTAAAGAAATCGAACAGGTCGCTGATTGCCGGACTATTGGTCGGTACGTAGGGGTTAAACCCGTCCGTGGTCGGATTGGGCATGTTGTCGCGGCTGCGATTGCTGATTGGCGGAAGGTTCCAATTCCTCTCGATGAACTTATCGATAGAAACGTGATCCGCGTAGTCATGCGAAATGTAGCCGCCGGTAGAGAACGGCGAAACGACGAGGAAGATGATGCGGGTGCCGTCACCGAAGTAGTCGAGTGGCTGAACGTAACCGGAGTCGTAGTAGCCGCCACCTTCATCTTCGGTGATGAAGATTGCCGTGCTATTCCACAGTTCTTTGTTGGCCTGCACCATCTGAACGATCTTCTGGGTGAAGCCTTCGAAGAGTTCGAGCTTGGAGGAGGCGGGGTGGCCGTCGACGAGACCGCTGGGCTTCACGATGGAAACGGCTGGCAGAGTGCCATTCTGGATGTCGCTATAGAGGTTTGCCGTGTCCTGAATGTGAGCGTTGCGGACGGTGGCATTTGTCATGATCGACGTGTCGTACTGGAACGGGTTGCAAATGTTGCAGTATTCGTCGGTGAGCGGGCCCATAGCGCCGTAGTTTAGTTGGTATTTATCTTCAGCAATGCCCAATGCAGCGTTGCCGGCATACTCATTCCACTGATCGCCGTAATACTTCCACGAAATGTTGTGCGCCAGCATATCGTCGCCAATGCTCGGCGTCGAGGAAGGTGGGACGGTGAACGGAGTGTTGTCGGGGTTCGTGTCGGTGAAGGCGTCCTCGCCCTGACCGAAGTAGCCTGGGTTGTAGTTGTTGAGCAGATAGTAGTGGTTCGCCTGGCAATTGGGATTGATCGGGCGTGGCAGAGACTGGAGATAGTTTACAATCTGCGCGACGGCGGGTTGAGTGGTATCGGAGCAGTTGGTGTAGGAGCCACCACCGTACGGCGTGCCGGTGCTGGTGAAGCTGCCGTAGCCGTCTTCTGTGTACCAGTTGTTGGTGCCACCGGCGGGATTCGGATTCTCGACTTCATCGATGTTGCCAGCGGTCGTGTTGTGGGGCGGGTTTTCGGGGTGCCCATTGCCATCGCTGAACCAGATCATGTCGCCATGACCGAACATGATGTGGTTGGCGCCGGTGCCGCCGTTGACGGACTGATGGAAGTTGTCGCTCATCGCGTAGGTGTCCGCGAGGGATTTGAAGTACGGCACATCACCCTGTTGCACGTTGTAGAAGCCCATCGCGGTCGAGCCTTCACCGGTCGTTGTGGTTGGGCTGGGCGCGTATTCGGTGCTGAAGTCCGGCGACTGCGGCAGACCGTTGGTGCCGGCGCCTACGGTGACTTCGACCCATGGGAACAACTTGGCATCGCAACCAGAGGGATTTTCGAAGGTCGCGTGGGATAGGCTGCAATCGAGTTGCTGCCACATCTGGTAGAAGCGATGAACCGGGCTGGCAGCGTAGTCGTGGTAGCTGAACGTGGGGCCGGTCAATTGAAATGGACCTGGCGGCAGGGAATTGACATTAGAGATGCGCGTGTCGGGCGTCGCGTTGGGCGTGAGGGTGCCGCCGGTGATAAGAAGCGGGTAATAGCTGGCGGGCAGGCCGTTTTCGGACGTTTCGGCGAGAGACAGGCTGTTGCCTGGGACGTATGAAAGAGCCTTGTTCGGTCCACCGGTGAGCGGTGCCGGAAGGACTTTGTTGGGGAAGGAAACTTTGGGCGGATCGAGGAGGAAAGCGTCGGGCACTTGGTCGACTGCAGCGCGTTGTTCAGACGCGAGGAAATTGGGGCCTTCCGAGCCATCGGCATTGACGATCCCTTCAGAAAGCAAGTTCCAGGTGAACTGTCCATGCTTCGGCATGTAAGTGGCGAAGACGTGATCGTAGCTGCGATTTTCGCCGATGATCACGATGACGTGCTTGATGGGCGTGACGGTGTTGTTGTCGTTGTTCTTTTGTGGGGGAGCCGCGCCGGTGACGGAAGCGCCGAGCGTGAATTGAAACATTGCCACGGTGGCGAGTCCAATACGCAGACACTGCAACGCGTGTGATGCAATATCCTTCAGGGACATTCATCCTCCTGGTTTTGCGGT
>JASHRI010000190.1 GCA_030037435.1 Candidatus Acidiferrales bacterium
AGCGTTGAGTCCGCGCGCTCGCCGGCCAAAAAGCGCGGATAACCGGCGGCGGCGATCATTGCGGCGTTGTCTGTGGAAAGCGCGCGGCTGGGGAAATAGACGTCAACTCCTTGGCGCGCGGCTTCTGCTTCGACGGTGCGACGGAGTTCGCTGTTTGCTGCAACGCCGCCGGAAATGAGAACCGTGCGCGCGTTCACGTGATTCGCCGCTGCGAAGGTGCGCGTCGAGAGATTGTCGATTACCGCGCGCTGAAAGCTCGCGATGAGATCGAGCGTGGGCTGAGTGGAAAGAGCGCGCAGCGCGTCGGCCGCGCGCTCGCCGCGCTGTAGAGCCGCGCGCCTTGCGTCGATTTCCGGCTGGAGCTCCGGATGGTTGCGCAGATGGTAGAGCACGGCGGTCTTGATGCCGCTGAAACTGAAGTCGAACGGATTGCCGGCCATTTTGGGTTCGCCAAAGCGAATGGCGCGGGGATTGCCGTGGGGCGCAAGCTTGTCGATGATTGGACCGCCGGGATAACCGAGCGCGAGCATGCGCGCCACTTTATCGTAGGCTTCGCCCGCGGCGTCGTCGCGTGTGCCACCGATGCGGCTGTAGGAAAACCTTCGCGCGCCGTTCGCACCTTCCGATTGAACATGGTAGAGGATCGTGTGACCGCCGGATACGATCAGGCAAACTGCGGGAAGTTGCGGTTGGCGGCCGCCAGCGCGGGCTTCGAGAAAAACGGCGTGGACATGGCCTTCCAGATGATTCACGGCGATGAGCGGCTTACCGAGTGATAGTGCCAGCGCCTTGCCGTAAGTAACGCCCACGAGCAGCGCCCCAATCAGTCCCGGGCCATTCGTTACCGCAACGGCGTCGAGGTCGCGCAGTTCGACGCGCGCCTGTTCCATGGCCTCGCGCACGACCGGAACGATGCGGCGCAAATGCTCACGCGAGGCAAGCTCTGGCACAACGCCGCCGTATTTTCTGTGGATATCGATCTGCGATGCGACCACGCTCGAAAGAATTTCCACTCCGCCAGCCACAACGGCTGCGGCGGTTTCGTCGCACGACGATTCGATTCCGAGAATCAGTGATTGACCTGAAGCCACAATCGAGGCCCCTGCATTGCGCTGGCGTCGAAATGTCTATGCTAGCATAGAGGCGGAAGATCAGACGGCGCTCGCTGCGTAACTTCCGTAGAGACGCGAAGGCGAACTTACAACATGACGCCGAAAGCCAACAAGAAAGTGCGCAAGGCAGTCCTGCCGGTGGCCGGGCTTGGGACGCGGTTTCTGCCCGCGACGAAGGCAATCCCCAAGGAGATGCTGCCGATCGTCGACAAGCCGCTGATCCAATATGCGGTGGAGGAGTGCGTCGCCTCTGGCATCGAGCACATCATTTTCGTCACCGGGAGGCACAAGAGCGCGATCGAGGATCATTTTGATCTCGCGCCAGAGCTGGAAGCGTTTCTCGATGAGCGCGGAAAACCGGAACAGGCGCGAATCGTCCGCGAAATCAGCGACGGGGCGCAGATCAGCTATACGCGACAGAGCGTGGCACTTGGACTGGGCCATGCGGTGCTATGCGCCGCGGAATTGGTGGGCGACGAGCCGTTCGCCGTGCTGCTGGGCGACGTGATCATGGACGGCAAAACGCCGGCGACACGCGAGCTGGCGGAAATTTATGAGGCGACCTCCGCGGGAGTGATCCACGTGGAGGAAGTGCGGAGCGAGCGCGTTCATCTATACGGCATCATCGACGCGGAGCCCGCGCTGAACGAGGACCCGCGATGGCATAACCGGTTGCTGCAGGTGAAGAATCTGGTCGAAAAGCCGAGCGCGGACAAGGCGCCGTCGCATTTCGGAGTGGCCGGCCGCTACGTGCTGCCGCCCGAAATTTTCGAATTTCTCAAGCACACGAAGCCGGGAACGGGCGGTGAGATTCAGCTAACCGATGCGCTTTGCAAATTGGCCGAACAAAATAGGCTGCTCGCGAGCGTCTACGAAGGCAAAACGCGCGATGCGGGCGACAAACTGGGTTTTCTGCAAGCCACCGTGGAACTTGGAATGCGCGACCCGAAGCTCGGCAAGGATTTTCGCGCCTATTTGAAGGGTCTAAAGTTATAGCCGCGGAATTTCGGCGGGGCAGGGTGAGGCTCGCGCGCTACTTTTTTTTCTTACTACCTGTGCTTTCGGACTTACTATCACCCGATGATTTCGACTCCGAGGATTTATCGGCAGTCTTTCCGGCGCCGTCGCCGGATTTCTCGCCGGACTTTTCGCCCTTGTCGCCAGAGGCGCTGGAATTCTTGCCCGCGTAGTCGGTGACGTACCATCCCGATCCCTTGAATTGAATCGCAGGCGCGGTAAGCTGGCGCTCGGCCTTGCCTCCGCATTTCGGGCATTTCTTCGTGGTGGAAGCCGAGAGGCTTTCGATTTTTTCGAAGACGTGCCCGCACTTCGCGCACTTGTATTCGTATAGCGGCAACCTGTATTCCTTTCAGCCTGCAGCCAATCCTTTATTTTAACTATAAATCTTGGCCGGAAAAAGACTCTAAAATTCTGGCGGGAAAATATTCTAACCGCAAGACTTTACAGGAACACCGACGCCGGGCCGATGGCATCAAGCCTGCGGAACTCGGCGAAGCACGGGAATTTTGGCTTCGCGCAGAACGTGCTCGACGACGGTGTCGCGCAAGCGCGAGGCATCGTAGTCGAAATGCAGCAGATTGGCCTTTTCATCGACGCGAAATCTTTGTAGGCCATAGGTGTTGGCAAACCGGCCGAGCGCGCGGTACTGCTCTGGCCTCAGCGGATCTTGCAACTCGTAGGTCACGGTCATGAATGTCATGGCGGGTCATTATAGCAGACGCGTTGCAAGGCGCGATGGCGGTGCGCCGCCGTGTTTACAACGCGACCTTGCGCAGGCGCAGCGCATTGGCGATCACAGAAACCGAGCTGAACGTCATCGCAGCGCTCGCGATGATCGGACTGAGGAGCAACCCGAAGACGGGATACAGAGCACCGGCAGCCACCGGAACTCCCACCGAGTTGTAAACGAACGCGAAGAACAGATTCTGCCGAATGTTGCGCATCGTGGCGCGGCTCAGAGTGCGGGCGCGGGCGATGCCGCGCAGATCGCCCTCCAACAGCGTGATTCCGGCGCTCTCGATGGCCACATCGGTTCCAGTCCCCATCGCGATACCGACATTTGCTTGCGCTAGGGCAGGAGCATCGTTCACGCCGTCGCCGGCCATCGCGACGATGTGCCCTTCGGACTGAAGCTGTTTCACGATGGCTATTTTTTCGTCTGGCAGCACGCCTGCGTGCACCTCGTCGATGCCAAGGTTGCGCGCGACGGTTTCCGCCGTGGCTTTTGTGTCGCCTGTAAGCATCACGACACGGATATTCTCCTTGTGCAGGCGGCGCAGCGCTTCGGCCGTGGTTGCTTTTACCGGATCAGCCGCGCCGATCAGTCCGCATACTTCCTGATCTGTCGCGACGAACATCACCGTTTGCCCATTCGCTTCCATCACTTTCGCGGCTTCTTCAAGGGTGCTTGACGAAATGCCAAGGTCCGCGAGCAGCGCGCGATTGCCGAGCGCGGCGCTGCGGCCATCAACTGTTGCGGTGACGCCTTTGCCTGTGCGCGACTGAAAATCTGCCGCAGTTCCGGGCTCCACGTGGCGTTCTTTGGCCGTAGCGAGAACTGCCGAGGCCAGCGGGTGCTCGCTCGCGCGTTCGAGAGTAGCGGCAAGACGCAACACTTGCGCTTCGCCATATCCGTGCGCGGCGACAATGGACGCAACGCGCGGGCGGCCCTCGGTGAGCGTTCCGGTTTTGTCGAGCACCAGGGCGTCGGCCTTTCCCAAGGTTTCCAATGCCTCGGCATTCTTGATCAGCACTCCCGCGAGCGCTCCGCGTCCTGTCCCGACCATGATCGCCATTGGAGTGGCCAACCCCAGTGCGCAGGGGCACGCTATGATGAGGACCGCGACGGCGTTGATGATTCCGTGGGCCATCCGCGGCGCGGGTCCAAATAACGACCAGCCAATAAACGTCGCCAGTGCCGTGAGCACGACTGCCGGCACAAAGTACGACGCCACGCGGTCCACCAGCTTCTGCACGGGAGCACGGCTGCGTTGCGCTTCGCCGACCATGCGCACAATCTGCGCGAGCAGCGCTTCGCTGCCCACGCGTTCCGCGCGCATCAGAAAGGTTCCGTGACCATTTACGGTGCCGCCAGTCACGCGGCTCGCATCGGTTTTCTCGATGGGCATCGACTCGCCGGTGACGAGCGATTCGTCCACGGAGCTTGATCCGTCCGTCACAACGCCATCGGCCGGAACGCGCTCGCCGGGCCGCACGCGAAGGATGTCTCCCGCCGCGATGTGTTCCACGGGGACATCGATTTCCGTGCCGTCCTCGCGAACCAGGCGCGCCGTTTTCGGGGCGAGTTTCAATAGCGCGCGAATCGCGGCGGACGTGCGGCTGCGCGCGCGGAGTTCGAGCACTTGGCCTAGCAGCACGAGCGCCGTGATCGCCGCGGCTGCTTCGAAATACATGGCGACCTCGCCATCGGCCGCGCGAAACGAGGCAGGGAAGGCGCTGGGGAACAGGACTGCAGCCATGCTGTAGAGATAAGCTGTTCCGGTGCCGAGCGCGATGAGCGTAAACATGTTGAGGCTGCGATTGACGATCGATGCCCA
>JASHRI010000191.1 GCA_030037435.1 Candidatus Acidiferrales bacterium
GAATGGAACCACTTGATCTTCCAGGAAAATTTCACGATTCAGACCAATCTATTCGGTGCTGCCTATTTCTCGCTCGTAGGGCTCCACGCCTTTCACGTGCTCATCGGCCTCGTTGCGCTGATCGTAGTGATGGGTCTCGCGCTTGCAGGCAGAGTGAGACGTGAGCATGCCGGGCGCTGCGCTGTGCTGTCGATGTATTGGCATTTTGTCGACGCGGTATGGGCCGTCGTCTTCACGGTTGTCTACATCTTGAAGCGCTAACCCGACGGTTAGAAGCCGGCAGCGGTCGTCGACGCGTCGATTTAATGCTGCAATTGCAGCGGAGTCGGCTCTGAGTCAGGGGTATACGCGGTCGCCACTCCGCGCACCTGCTTGCTCAGGAAAATCGCCAGCCACCCGCAAATCCCGCAAATTGCACCCGAGATGATAATCTCGCGCGGTTTCCATCCGATCCCCTGCAGCCATCCTCCCAGGAGCGGTCCGATGACCGACCCTACGCGTCCCACTCCTAGCGCCCAGCCCACGCCCGTCGAACGTATCGGCGTGGGATAGAACTTCGCCGACATGGCGTTCAGTCCCGCCTGAGCGCCGATCACCAAAAATCCCAGCGCAAGCGCCACAGCGAGCGCCAGCCCAAATGGCCGCGTAAAAATCCCCACGGCAACCATGCACACGCTCACCAGCAGGAATTCCGTAATAAGCACTGCGAATGCGCCCCCGGCGTCAAGGAGCGGACCCTCTGCAAAACAGGCAAAGATTCCCCCGACATTGACGAACGTCGTCGCCATTACGCCTTGCCGGGTAGACATTCCGGCATCTTTCAGCAGCGAGGGCAGCCAGCTCGTGAGGAAGTAGAGCAGCAGCAGATTCATGAAGTACGGAATCCACAACAGAATCGTTCCCAGCGCCCTGCCTTCGGTGAACAAATGTTTCACCGGCACACCCTTACTTGACCGCTCGTCTTCGATAGCGGAGAAATTTACTTGCGACAGGTCGATGCCGGGAACAACACGCGCGAGAATTTTTTCGGCTCTTCGCGGATCCTTGTCGCGCCCCACCAAAAACCGCACAGACTCGGGAAGAATCACAATTAATGCCAACGCCATAATCAACGGCACAATTCCGCCGATGTAGAACACCCACTGCCAGCCCCACGTGCCGAGCACAGCCCAGCTCACCAATCCGCAAATCATTCCGCCCAAAGGCATACCCACAAAAAGCGACGACACAATCGCCGGCAAGAGGTGCTTTGGCGAATATTCCGAGGCGATCGCGACCACGTTCGGCATCGCGCCACCCAGTCCAAGCCCGGTCAGGAAACGGTACGTCAGGAACTCGTGGTAGGTGGTTGCGCGTCCGGTGAGAATCGCAAAGAGCGCAAACGTAAGCTCCGATATGATTACTACCCATTTGCGGCCCACCCGATCTGCTATTGGACCTGTACCCAGGGCCGCGATCATCAGCCCAAACAGGCTGGCGGAAAGAATCGGACCAAGCGAGTGCACCGGAACGTGAATCGCTTGCGCCACCGGCGTGGCGACGTAGCCCATGGTCAGCGCGTCGTAGCCATCCATCACCAGCACCAAGGCGCACAGGATAATCGTCCAGAACTGGTAGCGCCCTATCGGTCGCTGGTCGATCACTTCTCCGACGGTCATTGTTCGCGATGCCATTTTCTGCAGACTCCTGCATTCGCTCCGAATATTTTCAGACAACAGAGCAATCCGAGACGCGTCGATTCACTGCGTTTTTGCTAGGCGGTTTCCGGCGAGCGAAACTCGCTCCTGCCCGCCTGTCCTCACCCACTGGGCGAATTCTCACTCGGACTTGATATGAAAAACTCGTTCCGCGTTCTTGTGGAAAATCTTCGCCTTATCGACGTCCGAAATTGGCGCGCCGTTCATGAATTTCACGGCATCCGGCGATGTCTGGTATGGGTAGTCAATCGCCCACATGATGTTGTCGGCGCCGAGCACCTCGATGCAGAACTTGAGCGTCGGATTCCAGTTCATTCCGCTCGTGGTAATCATGAAATTCTGCTTGAAATATTCGCTCGGCGGTTTCTTGAGCTTCGCTCGGTCGGAGAATTTGACCGGGACCTTGCACCACATGTAGTCGAGGCGATAGAGCCAGTACGGCAACGCCTCGCCCATGTGACCCAGCACGACTTTGAGATTTGGAATTGCATCGAACACGCCGCCCGTGATCAAGCGCAGACCATGCAAGCCTGTCTCGGCTTGGTAGCCCCAGATCGCGTGCTCCAAATGATCCGTGCGGTAAGCCGCGGCCATGGCCGGAATCGGCGCCCGCGGATGGATGTAGAGCGGGACTTTCATATCCGCGATCGCCTCAAGCAAGGGCCAGTATTTTCGGTCGCTCAGGTACTCGCCATTCGTATGCGAATTAATCATGATGCCGTTCAGCTTCAGTTTCTTGACGCCTCGCTCGGCTTCCTTGATCGCGGCCGGTACATCCTGGGGCGGCACCGTCGCCAGCCCTGAAAATCGCGTGGGATGTCGCTGAATCACGGCGGCCAGCTGATCGTTCGACGCAATCGCCACTTCCCGCGCTTTCTCCGGCGCCAGCATCTGCACGCCTGTCGACGTCATCGACAGCAGGTGCATGTCGACGCCATCGCGGTCCATGATCTTCATCCGCTCGCCTTCCAGATCGAGTAGCGGCTTGTTGAACGGCCCATTCGGGTCGGTCTGCGTCTTCCACAGGAATAGATCAGGATCGTATTCGGTCTGCCTGGCAAGAACTTCCTTCATCGCCTCCATCTGCTCGGGCACGGAGAAAGCTTCTTCCGTCGCGATTCGCCGGAAGTCTCTCTTTTTCGCCTTGCTCTTCGCCTGGCTCAATTGGCGCTTGGGGCTCATCGAACCTCCTCCCGAAATTTCCGGTGCGAATCTCCGCTTAGGGCTGCTTGGCGGTGCGTATCGGCAGGATCGAGCGTATTGATTGCGTCGTGCTCCCCACCCTTTTCGCTGCGACCGTCCCTCGTCTTGCGTGGAGCCTCCTTATACGCCTGCGGCTCGAATTTCTCAAGCGTGCCGGCTGCATCATCGCGAACGATTGGCCGTGCAGCCACCAGCTCCTCACTTGCAATTCAGCCTGCGTTGTCTAACATGGTTAGTTGCCAGACCGCCTAGAATTCGAGCGGTTGCACTTGCGGGCGCTCGCTTCTCGAGCGCGCCAGGCCAATGTGACTTATGTCGTTGCATCGCTCCGTATACCGGTCGCCGACGTGTCCGCCAAACCGAGACACTCGTGCAGACTGAATTCTCCGTAAGTTGTTCACAACAAAGAACGGACGTTAGCGCCGCCCGAGACGCTTCGGGTATCAGCTGTCACTCTCGTTTTGGCCGATTCTGCGTCTATTATCGTCGGAAGGAAAACCAATGAAGCGACTCAATGGACGGGCCACTGCAATTTCTCTGTTCGCCGCAATACTGTTGCTTGGGGGCTCGGCGCTGCTGGCGCAAACACCTCCGGGGCCGATTCGCCTGGAAGTCGATGCCACTCGCGCACCGCAAAAAATAGTTCATGCTCATCTGCAGATTCCGGTCCGGCCCGGTCCGCTCGTTCTCTACTACCCGGAATGGATTCCGGGCGAACACATGCCTGACGGTCCCATCATCAATCTCGCTGGCCCAATGATCACGGCCGACGGAAAAACGATTCCCTGGCGACGCGATTTGGTGGACATGTTTTCATATCATCTCGACGTCCCAGCAGGCGTGACTTCTCTCGATGTGAATCTCGATTTTCTGCTCTCTGCGCCGGCCTCTGGATACTCCTCAGGCGCGTCCGCCACCGCTTATCTCGATCTCGTAAGCTGGAATCAGGTCTTGCTGTATCCCCAGGGGTATTCGCCGAGCGATATCACGTTTGTGCCCAGCCTTCATCTGCCTGCGGGATGGAAGTTTGGCACGGCTCTGCCGATAGCCAAGCAAGATGGCGACACGATCGATTTTTCGCCCGTGAGCCTCAACACGCTCGTCGATTCTCCCGTGATCGCCGGACTGTACTTTCGCAAGATCGACCTCACGCCTGGCGAGACTCCTCCGCATGAAATGGACATTGCCGCGGACAGTCCAGCCGATCTTGCAATGACTCCTGATATGCAATTGCATTTTCACCAGTTGGTCGTCCAATCAGGAGCTCTTTTCCACGTGCGGCACTATCGCGATTATCACTTCCTCGTCACGCTCAGCGATCAAGTGGCGCATTTTGGACTCGAGCACCATGAATCGAGCGACGACCGCACCAATGCACACGCGCTTACAGATGAAGCCCAGCGCATCTACTTCGCCGATCTGCTGCCGCACGAGTTTGTCCATTCATGGAATGGGAAATATCGTCGTCCAGCGGGCCTCGCTACACCGGATTACCAGCAGCCGATGCGGGACGATCTGCTGTGGGTTTACGAAGGACTCACCGAGTATCTAGGCGAAGTGCTTACTGCGCGAAGCGAGCTCTGGAATCTGCAGCAATCTCGCGAGGCTCTCGCGCGCGTGGCCGCCATGATCATTCACCATCCGGGACGTGAATGGCGATCGTTGCAAGACACCGCCGACGCCGCGCCATTTTTGTACAACGGGGGTCCCGACTGGCGGAATTGGCGCCGCAGCACGGATTTCTACGAGGAAGGCGAGCTGCTGTGGCTCGACGTCGATACCACAATTCGCCGCCTCACCAACGACCGCAAGTCCATCGATGATTTCTGCCGCACCTTCCACGGAGGACCGGGAGGCAAGCCGGCACTGAAAACTTACACATTCGATGACATCGTCGCAGGCCTCAATGGCGTCGTTCCGTACGATTGGGCCAGCTTTCTGCGCACGCGCCTCGATTCGTTCGCTCCCAACACCCCCGCGGAAGCAGTCGAAAACAGCGGCTGGAAAATCGTATACAACGATCAGCCCAATGAAAACGAACAGGTGATCGACGCCGTGCGGCACCGCGTAACGCGCATGAATTCGATTGGGCTGGCGCTTTCGATGGAAGGCGATGTGATCGATGTGCTCTACCACGGCCCAGCCTTTAAAGCCGGCCTGGGGCCCGGAATGAGAATTACGGCGATAAACGGCATGCGATTTTCGCCCACCACGCTCGACGATGCCATAACGGCAGCGCAAGCCACCACCGCTCCAATACAACTGATCGTCGCGAATGGCACGCAAATAGAGACGCATGCGGTTGATTATCACGGCGGCTTGCAGTTTCCCCATTTGGACCGCGACGCGTCGAAGCCCGACTATCTGGACGAGATTTTTCATCCCCTAGCGCCATAAATTGAACGAGATCTAGCGGTAGGGCCATCGACTGCCGGTCGAACGAGAAGCGTGGCAACCGTTGGAGAATTTGCCCGAAGAGTGTAATGATCGTGCGTCTTCGCAGTTGAGACAACGTTCGGGAGGAACTATGCGTCTTGTAGCGCGAACCATTGCGGCTTGCATCGCGGTCCTGCTCACCGCATCCGCAGCAAGTGCACAGGCCACCGAGAAGCGTGCGATCACTTTCAGCGATTTGATCGCCATTCATCGAATCAGCGACCCGCAGATATCGCCCGATGGACAATGGATTGCCTACAGCGTGGCTACGCCTGATTTGAATGCCAATAAGATGTCCGAACAGATCTGGATCGTTCCCGTGGCGGGCGGTGAATCGCGCCAATTGACGCACGATGGAAGCAACGAGCGTCCCCGGTGGTCACCCGACGGCAAGGAAATCGCGTTCGTATCTTCGCGAGACGGCACGCAGCAGGTTTTTTCCATTTCACCCGAAGGCGGAGAGGCCGTTCCGCTCACATTCCTTTCAACCGGCGCGGACACGGAGTATTGGTCTCCCGACGGCAAATGGATCGCTTTCGTTTCGCGCGTCTATCCGGACTGCCCCGACGACGCATGCAACGCGCGTCGCGACCAAGAGCAGCAAAACAACAAAGTGAAAGCGCACGTCTACGAGAAACTGCTCTACCGCCATTGGACCGACTGGTGGGACGGGAAGCGCAGCCATCTTTTCATCGCCCCCTCGAACGGCGGCGCTGCGCGTGATCTGACGCCGGGAGCCGATTACGACGTACCGCCATTCAGCCTCGACCAGCCCGAGGCAATCGCCTTCTCGCCCGATAGCCAGGAACTCTGCTTCACTGCCAACACGGACAAAGACGAAGCCCGCAGCACCAACGGTGACCTTTTCACCGTGCCCATCACCGGCGCCAGCGCGCCGAAGCGAATCACGTCCAATCCGGCCGACGATTGGGGACCTGAATATTCGCCCGACGGTAAATCGATCGCCTACCGTGCACAGATGCAGCCTGGATACGAAAGCGACCGATGGCGATTGATGCTGTACAACCGATCGTCCGGCAAGTCCACCGACCTAAGTGAAAATTTCGATCGCAACGTGGAGTCGCCGATCTGGTCGCCTGACAGTAAGACGATCTACTTTCAGACGGAAGAAAAAGCGGAAGCGCCGATATACGCGATCGCCGCTGGTCCCGGCAACACGCCGAAGGTGATACTTGGCGGCACGTTCAACGGCGATCTCACCATCAGCGCCGACGGGCACACCCTGGCATTCACGCGATCGAGCCTGGCGATGCCGGCGGAGGTATTCACTGCGAATTCCGATGGCTCCGGCGCGCGGCAAATTACTCATCAAAATGATGCGCTGCTTTCGACGCTCGATCTCCCGCCCGCCGAACCTTTCTGGTTTTCAGGCGCGGGCGGAACGCAGGTGGAGGGCCTGCTGCTACGGCCTCCGCATTTCGACCCATCGAAAAAATATCCCCTGCTGTTTTTGATCCACGGGGGGCCCCAGGGCGAGTGGGACGATTCGTGGGGCTATCGCTGGAATCCGCAGGTTATGGCCGCGCCAGGCTACGTGGCAGTGATGATTAACCCGCGTGGGTCGTTCGGCTACGGCCACAAGTTCACGGAGGAAATCAGCCGCGACTGGGGCGGAAAAGTCTACGAAGATCTGATGAAGGGCGTGGACGCCGCCCTGGCGAAGTATCCGTTTATCGATTCCTCGCGTATGGCCGCTGCCGGCGGTTCGTTTGGCGGCTACATGACCGATTGGATCGCCACGCACACCGGGCGCTTCAAGTGCCTGATCAGCCACGCTGGACCATGGGACGAAACCAGCATGTATGGATCTACCGAAGAGCTCTGGTTCATGGAATGGGAGTTCGGCGGCACGCCATATACGAATCCCGAGCTATACAGAAAGTGGTCCCCAAGCGAGTATGCGGCTGCGCTGGGAAAATTTAAGACGCCTACACTCGTGATCGGCGGGGAGCTCGATTTTCGCGTGCCCTACACACAGGACTTAGAATTTTTCACTGCGCTCCAACGCCAGGGCGTCCCATCCAAACTGGTGATTTTCCCGGACGAGGGACACTGGGTACTGAAGCCCCAAAATAGCCAGCTTTGGTACGCGACGTTTCTCGGATGGCTCGCGAAGTATTTGCAATGAGTGCCGGGCCGCGCAACGGAAGAGGACGAGCAAGCTCGCCCTTTTCCGCTCGCGGGGGGGCGGCTCGAGACTTATCCGACCTTCAACGCTTCGGTCCTTCCACGGAAATCCACCTGTGTAACGCGGTTATTGTTCGAGAGCACTTCAGAATCATGAGCCTTTTGCGGTAGCTGGATCCAATGACACGGCACACTGGCGACCATTTTGCCGTCCTGACGAATGTTCAATTCATTTGCGGCTTCGTTTGCCTGAAGCGTGTAGTGGCCCGGTGCAAGCTGCGTCTGCCCCACCATGGCCGTCTGCGTCACGTCGAAGGGCATGGAATCGTTGTGAGAAGACAGGCCAGCCCAGAGTGGCAGAGCCATGGCGAGAACGGCCAGTCCCCCCAAGAACCTGTTTGCATGAATACGCATTGCTTTACAACCTCCTCATAGGAATGGATTAGTGCTCTCTGGATTTTTCAGACTATTTTCCATCGTCCAGCGAGCAAGCGCCGCCTCAACACCAAGTCCCCCCTTTGGCGCTCACTAAATTAGATGCAAGGTTGTAGCAGTACGTGGCGGTAAGTTCACCAAAAAAGCTTGCACAATAATGAAACCAAATTTGCAGGCAACCTTTCGCCTGTGCCCTCGGTCTCCGCTTTGTCGCACAGCTTGGTCGGCGCTTCTGGGTATGAGCACACTTGACATCGCTGGCGCCTTGATGAGATTGTGAGCCCGTCTAATTCCCTCGGAGGGCTCCGATGCAGCCATCGAGGCGACCCTGTCTCTATGCATCGCTCGCGCTGCTGGCGCTTTCGATTCCAGCCCCGCGAACGCATGCCGAAACGCCGACGATTACCAGCGCGCCCGCTGGCGCGAGATCTCGCGCTGACTCCGCCCCTACTGCTAAAACACCACCTTCCGCGTCTTCCTCTCGACTGACCAATCAAGATGTGGTGGACATGACGAAAGCCGGACTTTCACCCAGCGTGATCCTCGACAAAATCTCGAGTACGACATCCTGCCGATTCGACACGTCCGTGACAGCGCTCACTGCTCTGAAGTCGTCGGGAGTCGACGACTCCGTGCTCTCCGCGATGATCCATTGCCCCTCCGCTGCCGTCGTCCATAACCGGCCCTACGTGTGGATAGGAGCGAACACAGAACGAACTTCCAGTCGCAGTGGGATTGGGATGAGGGGATCGCGTGATTCGAGTCTTGAGAGCCAAAATACGGAAACGATCGCAGGGACGCATCCTGAATACGCCGGCGTGGTGCGGGAGATTCAGGAAAAGTGCGACGGCGTGATGATCACCAACCAGCAATCCAACGCCGATTATTCGGTGACGATCCAGCGCTACCATTCGGGCCACTTGATGTCGCAGCGAAATGAGTTCAGCGTTTTCCGGTCGCGCGATGGCAATTTGATCCTCTCCGACAAAACCACCTGGCTGAAGAATGCGGCCAGCAATATCTGCCAGGCCATCCTGAAAGACGCTGCGGCCAATAAGGCAGCCGACCTCCAAACGGATTCGAATCGGAGCTATTAACACCGCACAACCGCCAGAATCGAAGTTGACATCCCCGCGAGCAACTCTTGTAATGAGTTGATTCGCTTCCATGCACCCGCAGGATCCATCTTGGCAGTGACCGACTCGGAGAAAAGCGCGGCACGCCTCGGCGCGTCGAGGCGGCATGCCGTTTCCGTGGCGGCTGGAATTTTTCTCAGCCGCATCGCCGGGCTGATTCGCGAACGCGTTTTCGCTCATTACTTCGGCAATTCCGACGCTGCCGACGCTTTCAAGGCCGCATTTCGTATCCCGAATTTCCTGCAAACCCTCTTCGGCGAGGGAGTGCTTTCCGCTTCCTTCATTCCCGTCTATGCTGGGCTGCTCGCGCGCAAGGACGACGAAGAAGCTCGCCGGACGGCAGGAGCTGTAGCCGGCCTATTAGCTCTCACCGTCTCGATCATCGTACTGATCGGCGTTCTCGCAACTCCCTACCTGATCGACGCAATCGCGCCCGGCTTTTCCGGCCCTAAGCGCCAGTTGACGATCCAGCTGGTGCGCATTCTCTTCCCCGGCGCCGGACTGCTGGTGTGTTCCGCGTGGTGCCTAGGAGTGCTCAATAGCCACCGGCATTTTTTTCTTTCCTATACCGCCCCGGTGGTCTGGAACGCCGCGATGATCGCCTCGATGTGGGGATGGGGCGGTCGATACGCGCAGTTCCCGCTGGCAGAAATTCTGGCGGCGGGATCAGTGGTCGGCAGCGCACTGCAAGTCGCGGTGCAGCTCCCGGTGGTGCTGAAGCTGCTCCATGGACTGCGGCTGGCGTTCAGCTATCAGGGGGAACATGTCCGCGAGGTAGTCCGAAATTTCATCCCCGTCTTCATCGGACGCGGCGTAGTCCAGATCAGCGCCTACGTGGACGCATTGCTGGCCAGCCTGCTGCCCACAGGAGCGGTTGCCGCGCTGGCCTATGCTCAAATCCTATTCACCTTGCCGGTCAGCCTCTTCGGCATGTCCGTCTCGGCCGCCGAGCTTCCGCACATGTCGGGCGCTCTGGGCGCCGAAGAGGAAGTGGCACGGACGCTGCGCGCTCGGCTGGATTCCGGACTGCGTCAGATCGCGCTGTTCGTGGTGCCGTCGGTAGCGGCGTTTTTGGTGCTCGGCGACGTGATCGTGGCCGCTATCTATCGCACGGGCCGATTCACACAAGACGACGTAATTTACGTCTGGGGGATTCTGGCCGGCGCCACTGTGGGGTTGCTCTCGCAAACACTCGGAAGGCTGTATTCGTCCACATACTACGCGCTGCATGATACCCGCACGCCTCTCCGTTACGCGATCGTGCGCGTGCTGCTCACCACGGGCCTCGGCTACTTGTGCGCGATCCCTTTGCCGCCAATGATTGGCGTTGGTGCGCGCTGGGGCGTGGCGGGATTAACGATCTCAGCAGGCGTCGCGTCGTGGGTTGAATTCACGCTCTTGCGGCGAACCATGAATCGGCGAATCGGTCACACCGGTCTTCCAGGAATCTATCTGGTAAAACTATGGATAGCGGCTCTAGGCGCCGCGGCAGTTGCGTGGGAAATCCATCGTTTGCTAAGACACCACAGGCCGATTCCTGTCGCCGTGCTGGTGCTCGTTCCCTACGGAGTGCTTTACTTTGCGGCCGCGATGGCGCTGAAGTTGCCCGAGGCTCGCAGCCTGCTGGGGCGCGCGAAGAAAATGCTTGGTGGGGCGTAGCGCTTGGAGGCGGACACTACGGCTTAAACCCGTCAGAATTTGAATACGACGCCGGCCGTAAACTTCGGGCTGTACTGGTAGGTGCTAAAGAAGCGCGTGCCCACCATATCCGCTTCGAACCGATACGCGAAGCGGGCATGATGGGCCCTGATGTCTACTCCGCCGCCGAGTTGGTAGCCCAACGCTGTTTGGCCGCCGAAGGCCGTTTGGGGCAGGTAATGCGAAACGCCCAAAAGTCCATGCCCCCAAATCTCGACACCCCGCCCCAGCGGGTGACGGAAGCGCGCTCCTCCCATGCCAGTCGCAAACTTGGCGGTCTCGTCCATATCGGTGCCGAACCCGACTGTCAGGTTTCCCTCGGCGCCGATCACTCCTCCGCCAGGATAGTAGGTCATGTCGATGTCGAGGCCATTTAGAGTGACCTCCTTGCCCGGAAATTTATAGAAGCGAAGGAAGGTATAGCCGACATACAACTGGAAGTTGTAGTTCTGATATACGCCAACGACGCCATTCTCTTCAGGAACCGGCGCGCTTAATGCTAGTGGATCCGCGGAGGGTGCGAAGAACGCAGCCGGCGCAGCGGACGCGATCGCAGGCGACTCGACAGCGAAAAGCGGCGCGGATTCGGCCTGAGTATCGTTCGCAAGAGTTTGCTGCGTGGGAGATGCGAATAACGAGAAGGTCTGCGGCTCTGCCTGCGCATTGACGCCGGCCGCAATCAGAAAAACCATCGCGAACAGAAGTGCAGCGGGTTTCATCGCCTAGTCTCCCCTTCTGGTCCCTAAAACCCCTGTCCTACATAATCTGTCCTACATAATTTGAACGATTCGATGCAAGAGTGTCCACATCAATTTCGTCCACCTCACGAAGGGATAGCTCCCGTCCCCTTCGGAACTTCGTGAGACGTCAGTTTTGGGCCGTTTGTGCCGCATCCTTCAGGCCCGGGTGCACGCCGCATCGAATCGAGGCCGCAGCGCGGGTTCGGGTGAAGGTATGCGCCCAGCTGGATTGGGCTAGTCGACTACTTTTCTTTCTGGGCGGGCTGGATTTCTACGAACTGGTAACCGAATCGCCCCTTGATACAGAGGCTTCCATGCGTTACGGCGTTGCCTACGGGGGACATTACACGCACGATCTTACCATCCTGAGCGTCAAGAGTCAGGTTGCACCCCACGCCGCAGTAGGGGCAAATGGTGTCGGTGTGCGTTTGGCGCGATTCGTCCCAGGTGCCTGCTTGGCGCATATCATATTCGGATTTGAACATCAGCGCGCCCGTCGGGCACACGCCAATGCAGTTTCCGCAATAGACGCAGGCGGAATCCGGCAGGGGCACATCGTACTCAGTGGAAATGTGGGCGGAAAATCCGCGGCCGGCAACGGCAATCGCAAACGTGTTTTGCGCCTCCACGCCGCACGCCTCCACGCACTTGTAGCAGAGTATGCATTTCGAGTAGTCGCGAACGTAGAGGTCGTTGTCCACCTTCACGGGCTGCGCCACCGTTGCAGCCGACAGACCGAATCGCTCCGGATGCGCATCGTAGCGCTTCAGATATTCCGGAAATGCAGGCGCGGTCGAAACGTTGACGGACGAGGCGAGAAATTCCAGCACGATTCTGCGGCTCAGCCGGACCCGCTCGGAATCCGTCTGCACAGACATGCCCGGCTCGACCTTGCGCGAGCACGCGGGCACCAGAGTGCGTGATCCCTCTAGTTCGACCACGCACACGCGGCAGACGTTTACCGGCGCCAGGCTTTCGAGAAAGCATAGCGTAGGAGTGTCGATTCCGAGCTTGCGTGCGGCGTCCAGAATCGTCGAACCTTCCGGCACCGACACCGATTTCCCGTCGATCTTCAGTTCCACCATCTTCCGCTGCCGCAGCGGCGCTTTCGGCACCGGTCCGCGCGGGACAGGGATCAGAGGCTGTGGGGCTGACGCCGTATCGCTCATGAGAAAAGGCTCCATCGATTCAAAACCGATTCGAGCGCGCTCGAGGCTGTCTGGCCGAGCCCGCAAATTGACGCATCGCGCATCGCTTGTCCCATTTCGCGCAGTGTGCGGACCTCCGCATCGGCGCTGGCCAGCGGCCGGCGATTCACCAGCCGTTCGAGAGTTTCATGTTGCCGCTCTACGCCCACGCGGCATGGCACGCACTGACCGCACGTTTCCTGCCGGAAAAACTCGGCGATACGCAGAAGGATCTTCTTCAGATCGACGGAATCATCCAGCAGCATAATCACGCCCGACCCAAGCGTCGCCCCGATGGCCCGCGTCCCTTCGAAAGTCAGCGGTACATCGAACTCCTTCGGCGCTACAAATGCACCCGCGGCTCCGCCCAGCAACACGGCCTGCAAGCGTCCGTTGCCTGCGGCGCCTCCGGCGAGATCGATCAGGTTACGAAGCGTTGCACCAAAAGCCACCTCGTACACGCCCGGCCGGCCCACGTGTCCGCAAACGCAAAACAGCCGGTATCCCGCGGAATT
>JASHRI010000192.1 GCA_030037435.1 Candidatus Acidiferrales bacterium
CCAATCTCGTGCCCGTCTTCCGCAATCGCTATGAAACCAGTTGGGCACAGGCGTCCGATCACGGCACTGTCCGCGGAGTCCTCTCCGCGCAGCCCGACGAGCCTTCCACCCTCTACAAGCCCTACAACGAGACCAAAAAAACGTGCGACATCTTCGCCAGCCATCCCCCGCTTCCGCAGCGCGCGGATACCCGATAGCACGGCCCGCTGCGTCCTAAAGTCCACAACTGCGCGATAAACCATCAGTCGCCAGAAACGTGTGGCAGCCTGTGCTTCATTGACTGATTTCACATCACAGAATACGATAAGGCCCCATGCCCCAGCCCGATCCCTTAGTTGGCCGCTCCGTCTCTCACTGCCAAATCCTCGAAATGCTCGTTGGGAAAGGAATGGGTGTGGTTGATGCAATGGAGCTGCAATGCAACTGACACTGCAAAGTCAAATCGCGGGAGATGTAGTGATCCTGCGATGCCGCGGTCGCATCGTAAGCGGCGAAGAATCGAAGCTTCTTCAGAGCGAGGTAGATAAGCTAACGCAGGGGACCAAGAAAGTTGTTCTGCAGCTAGCGGAAACGAACTACGTCGACAGCGGCGGTCTGGGAGCTCTGGTTCGCTTGCTCGGCGTGCTGCGCGCGGGCAAAGGCGATCTCAAGCTTTGCCAATTGTCGCCGTTTGTGACCCAAGTTCTGCAAGCCACAAACCTGCTGAACGTCTTTCGTCCATACGGATCTGAGAAGGATGCGGTTGACGCATTTTCCGTCCGGACGCCAATTTCCAAAGAAGCGTTCCAGGTGTCCAGCCAAAGGATCGTTTGCCTCGATCCGTCGCTCGATCTTCTCGCGTATCTGAAAGCTTTGCTGAAGGGTTCTGGCTACCAGGTATTCACAACGCAATATCCATCCGACGCTGCGGCACTACTGCTGGGCGCTCAAAGCGGCGTCGTGATTTGCGGCCCTGGAATGCATACGAACGAAGCGGCGCTCGCGAAATTTCGTCAGGGCATTCCGGGCTTGCAAGTCCTCAATTTACCTCCCGACTTTTCCGCGTCCGAAGCTGACCATGCGGGACCGGAACTGGTGAATCGGGTCCGCGCCCTTCTTCCGCCAAATGCGATGTGACCGCCGATGATTGGCCAAACCATCTCGCATTATCGGGTCATTGACAAACTCGGCGGCGGTGGCATGGGTGTGGTGTACGAGGCAGAGGACACTCGTCTGCACCGGCACGTCGCCCTGAAATTCCTGCCGGACGACGTAGCGAAAGACCCTCAAGCGCTCGCGCGTTTTCAACGAGAAGCGCAAGCCGCATCAGCTCTTAACCACCCGAACATCTGCACCATTTACGACATTGGCGAGGAAAACGGTCGCGCCTTCATCGCCATGGAGTTGCTCGAAGGCCAAACGCTCAAGCATCTGATTCGCGGCAAGCCGCTCGATCTGGAAGAGCTCCTCGACATCGGCGCGCAAGCGGCCGATGCACTCGACGCGGCTCACGCGCGCGGCATCGTGCATCGCGATATCAAGCCTGCGAACATTTTCATCACCAAGCGAGGCCACGCGAAGATATTGGATTTCGGCTTGGCCAAGATGACGACGGAACCGAAACGCACGCCGCAGGCGCCTGCGCCGGTAGATTCGACGGCGAGTACGGAAGTTCCCGAGGCGCAGTTGACCAGCCCTGGCTCGACGCTCGGCACCGTCGCATACATGTCGCCTGAGCAAGCCCGAGGCAAGGATCTCGACGCGCGTACCGACCTTTTCTCCTTTGGCGTCGTCCTCTACGAAATGGCCACTGGTTCGCTGCCATTTCGTGGCGACACTTCGGCGGTCATCTTCGATGCCATCCTCAATCGTGCGCCAGTGGCCCCGATTCGGCTCAATCCGGAGCTGCCGCCGGATCTCGAGCGCACGATCAACAAAGCGCTGGAGAAAGACCGCGAACTCCGTTGCCAAAGCGCCGCCGAGTTGCGAGCCGACTTGAAGCGCCTAAAGCGCGAACTCGATTCAGGCCGCAGCGCGTCAATTTCAACGGCAGCCACGTCCGCGGCGGCTGTTTCGGTTGCGCCGGTCGCCAGCTCGTCCGACGCACGCATTTCTGCGGCAGCGATGGGCTCCGCCGCGTCCGTCGCATCGCAGCCTGCGCCAGCAAAACGCTCCTACAAATGGCTTGCGCTCGGTCTTGTGGCCTTGATTGTGATCGGCGCCGGTGGCTTCGCGGCAAAGGTCTATTTCTTGCCAGCCCGCGCGCCAGCGGTTCATTCGGTTGCCGTGCTGCCTTTCACTGGCGCGAACAGTGGTCCCAACGCCACCTTCCTGCAAGACGGAATCAGCATCGGCGTCACCGATGCCCTTTCGCAGTTGCCGGGACTCCGCGTGATGGCCAGCAGCGCCACGATGCGCTACGCCGGCAAGACTCCCGATCCTCAGCAAGTGGGTCGCGATCTGAAAGTCGACGCCGTCCTCACCGGCACCATCCAGCAGACCGGCGATATGCTTTCGATTGACGCCGAGCTCGTGAACGCTACCGACGACTCTCAAATTTGGGGCGAACAAATCAGCGAGAACTCGGCCAACGTCTCCATGCTCCAGCAGGATATCGTGCGCGACATTTCCGACAAGTTGCGCATGAAACTCACGCCCGCCGAGAAGCAGCAGATGTCTCAAGCTCCCACGGAGAACGCGGCGGCATACCGTTCGTATGTTCTCGGCCTCACTGAATGGGTCAAGCTCACGCCTCAAGATACACAGAAGGCCATCGATTACTTTCAGCAGGCAATCGCCAGCGATCCCAAGTATGCCGACGCGTATGCCGGCCTGGCGGAGGGCTATGTCGAGGCCAGAATAATGGACACAGGCGAAAGCCAAACCGAGCTTTCCGGAAAAGCCAGAGCCGCGGCGCAGCAGGCGATTGCCCTTGATGGCCGTTCTTCGAACGGATATCTGGCGCTTGGCCAAAACGACATGGACGATTGGCACTTCGCTGCCGCCGCTTCCGAATACAGCCGCGCAGTCGAGTTGAATCCAAACTCAGACGCCGCCCACTCGGGTTACGCCGTTTTTCTTACGTACGTAGGCAAGTTCAGCGAGGCTTCGGAGCAGGCTAAGCGCGCGCTTGATTTGGATCCCACCGATCTCCTGGCGAATGTGTGGCTGGGTGAGATTTACCTCGACCAGCACGATTATGACAAGGCGATCGCCCAGACTCAGCAGACGCTCGGAATCGATCCGAATTATGCGGTAGCTTATATCAACTTGATCCAATGCTACCTGGAGCAGGGAAATAGCGATAAGGCCGCGGAGGCCGTCGAAAAACGCGTAGCCATTACGGCCGGACCCGAAGCCGCGGCGCGATTGAAAGGAATCTACGCAGCACAAGGTCTCAAAGCCATGATGCACAGCTCCCTTGCCAGTGCGGCCAATGGTGACAACGCAGTAGCTGCCGGAGTCTATGCTGCCATAGGAGACAAAGAGCAAGCATTCGCGATCTTAGACAGGGCCTACAAAGCCCATTCCGCCCTGCTGCTGAATTTGAAGTATTTACCGCTTTACGATTCCCTGCGCTCCGATCCGCGCTACGCCGATTTGATTAAGCGCATTGGTTTCCCGGACTGAGCAGGAGATGCGGAATTTCCAATGATCGGCCAGACCATTTCGCATTATCGGATCGTCGAAAAGCTCGGCGGCGGCGGCATGGGCGTGGTCTATAAAGCCGAGGACACGCGCCTCGATCGTTTCGTCGCCTTAAAGTTTCTGCCCGACGAACTTTCGCGCGATGCGCAGGCCCTCGAACGCTTCCGCCGCGAAGCCAAAGCTGCCTCCGCGCTCAATCACCCGAATATCTGCACGATCTACGAAATCGACGAAGCCGATGGAAAGCCTTTCATCGCTATGGAGCTGCTCGAAGGCGAAACCCTGCGTGAACGCATCGCCCGCAAGAGCCTCGATCCCGAGTCGATCCTCGACCTCTCCATCCAAATTCTTTCCGCGCTCGAAGCCGCGCACCGCAAGGGAATCGTTCATCGCGATATCAAGCCCGCGAATCTTTTCGCCACCGACCTCGGACAAGCGAAGGTTCTCGATTTCGGGTTGGCTAAGCACGATTTGTCCGAAAAAGGAGCGGCGAATCCGGCCGATCCCACGCTCACCCATGACGATCTCACTTCGCCCGGCGCCACCGTCGGGACCGTCGCCTACATGTCTCCCGAGCAAGTTCTCGGCAAGCCGCTCGACGCTCGCACCGATCTATTCTCGTTCGGCGCTGTTCTCTACGAAATGGCCGCGGGGCGCCAGGCCTTCGCCGGCGAGACCACGGGAGCGATCTCACACGCGATTCTGGAGAAGAATCCGCCGCCGGCCTCGCGCCTGAATCCGGAAATTTTGCCGCGCCTCGACGAAATCATCGCCAAAGCGCTAGAAAAGGATCGCGAAGTTCGATACCAACACGCTTCCGATTTCAGCGCCGACCTCAAGCTTCTGCGGCGCGATTCGAGCAGCGGGTCCTTGCCTCGCGTGGCGCTTCCCGCTCCCGTCCCGTGGTGGCGCAAAAAATCCGTGCTCGCGGT
>JASHRI010000193.1 GCA_030037435.1 Candidatus Acidiferrales bacterium
TGTTGTAGGCGATTTCCTACAAAACGAATCCCACCCGAATCTCACCGCAAGCCGCCCAACGCAAAATGTCGCCATCCGCTGAACGCCACCAAAAGCGACCCGCCGCGTCGCGTACGCTATCCGCATCTCTGCTCGCGCTCGTGACGGTCGTTGCGCTCGTCGCCGCGATCACAGTGGTCGCTCGCTCGCCGCGCTCGGTTCACGCGGCCTCTGCTGGCCCTGCTCCAGCAATCGCGGCGGCTGCGTTGCCCAGGGCCGCGCAGGAAATGCGCGACAGTACATATGACGAAACTCTCGGCCGCGGCTATCGCTTCCGCCGAGGCGGCTGGATTTACGTCCACCTGGAGGGAACGCCGCACGACATTGGCGTGCAGCACGGCTATCTGCTCGCTCCCGAAATTGCCGATGCCTACGGCGTGCTTCGCCTCGAAATGACGCACGACACGGGCCGCGACTGGGACTTTTTCCGTCGCGCTGCCAAAGAAATGTTGTGGCCCAAGATCGAACCTGAATATCAGGCCGAATTGCAAGGAATCGTCGACGGGCTCAACGACAACAGCGTGAAGCTCGATCTGTGGGACGTTGTCGCCATGAACGCCTTCGCCGAGCTGCCCGATTATTACGTGCCCTGGCTTGACCAACAGATCACGGCGCCGCCGGGAAGCTCCTCCGCTCCGCCGCCCCCTGCCACGACGCCTTCTGCGCATTGCAGCGCTTTTGTAGCCACCGGCAGTTGGACCAAGGATCATCAGATCGTGATGGCGCACAGCAACTGGACCCAATACATCGACGGCGAGCGTTGGCGGATCATATTCGACATCGTTCCGCACGACGGCTATCGCATCTTGATGGACGGCTTTCCCGGCGTGATCGCGAGCGACGACGATTTCGGCGTCAATTCAGCCGGCTTGATGATCACCGAGACCACCATCGCCAATTTCCACGGATGGAATCCCAACGGCGTTCCGGAGTTCGTCCGCGCGCGCAAGGCGATGCAGTATGCCGCGTCGATCGACGATTACGTGAAAATCATGCTCGATGGCAACAACGGCGGCTACGCCAACGATTGGCTTCTCGGGGATCGAAAAACCGGCGAAATCGCGCGTTTCGAGCTTGGCCTGACACACGGCAAGGTTTGGACCACCAAAGATGGCTACTATTCTGGTGCCAATTTCCCTAGCGACCCGGAATTAATCAAGGACGAGACCACGTTTGATCCCAACGATCCGGGCTCCAGCCCCAACGCCCGCCGCATTCGCTGGGACCAGCTTCTCAACGCCAACAAGGGGAAAATCGATCCGGCGATGGCTGAGGTCTTTCTGTCCGATCATTACGATACCTTCGAGAAGAAGAACGACCCGGACCGCCGCACGCTCTGCGCCCACGGCGACAATGAGCCGATCACGTTGCCGGGTTCGACGTCTCCGCCGTACGACCCGCATGGCGCGGTCCAGGGCAAAGTGATCGACAGCTCGATGGCTCAGGCGATGACTTTTATCGCGCGGGTCGGCCATCCCTGTGGGACGAATTTCGACGCCGCCGCATTTCTGCAGCAACATCCCGAATTTTCGTGGGAATCCCCGGTCATGCGCGACATGATCGCCGGTCCTTGGACCCTATTCCACATTGGCGAGCATGCCGCGCAAGAATCCTTGGCGGGGCACTAACGCTTTATTTTCCGTTGTCGACTTGCAGGTTGTTGGTCACCGAAAAAACGTTCGGGACGCTATTGGCCGCGATTCCCGCAACGTTTTTGTCAGCTTGTGAGCCGACTGCACCTTCGAGCGTCACGTGGCCGTTATCCACGATGATGTGGATCGGCGCCACGGATCGCACCTGATACATCTGCAGCGACGGTTTGGAGTAGATCGCGCGAAATTCCGCCACCCGGAGTTGATTATCGAACGCCGAGAGAGGCAGCACCTGAATCTGATTGTTCACCTGAGTGACGCCTTCGAGACCTTTTACGGCCTTCGCGGCGTCGTCCTTCAACACTGGCCGAACGACTTGGCCTTGCAGGGTAACCGTGGTTCCGTCGACTCGATATGCGAGGTTGTCAAAGACCGAGAAGAAGGGAAGCATCACCAGCTGATGCCGCACTTCCTTATTCAGCCATGAGTCGTAGTTATTTGAATTAGGTGGTGGGGTCGGCGCCTTCGAACTGGCTGCTGCTAACGCACCGGCAGACAGCCCAATTGCGACAAACACAGAAAGGAGCGTCAGATTGAACTTGCGCATCGAGCTGGCAAATGTGGATTTCCGCATGGTAATCCTCCGCTTTCCCCCCTTCTTTTAGTTTAGATGCTGATTTTAGAGTTTTGGCGGTCGAGGGTAGTCCGGAGGCCCTTGTCCGGGGCTATCCGATAGGTTGCACGAGTAAGGAGGCAAGCTGGCAATCGGCGGTGGAAGGTGTTACAAAAAATGAGCTTCCCGGGATGTGTCCGTGCCAGAAGGGTGCTCGGCAAAAGGGTGTAAGGCCCCCGTGCCAGCGGGACTCGCTGCAGAGCGCATGTGTGTGCTTCACTTTACGCTTTTCATCGAGCAGGAGTGCGCGGAGATGCGACGCGAGACGGCGATGGGCAACGCCGGGCACGAGCGGCAACTGGAATTCATTCAGAAGATTTCGGGTCGTGGGGAGACGCTGGTGCACGTGTCGACGAGCGGATTTCCCATGTCCGACGAGTTGAAGGCGCGCATCTTAAGCAC
>JASHRI010000194.1 GCA_030037435.1 Candidatus Acidiferrales bacterium
CGTGCCCATGAATTTCCGGCGGCCCATCGACGTGGTTCCGCTGGTGCTTTCGGGCTGATTCGCGTCATTGGATTGACTGGGCTTTTGGCTTATGACGACCCTCTGACTGGACTCTTTGCTCATGACGCCCTCCGAATGCGAAATACCCTTCGCTCCCAATTATGCCAAACAACGCGGGACGATTCGATTCCCGGTACAGGAGAGTGTCGAGAGCGACGTGGACGTCCTCGCGATTCTCCACGCAGGGTGTAGCACACTCGCCACTAGCCTTGCAAGCACTGCACACGCTGTTGACGCGCGCGGCGCACGCACATGCAATTTAGCTTTTCCGCGAATTTGCCGTTGCGTTATGCTGCCGACGCCGGTCGGCGCAACGCGCAACGGATCAAGGGGAGGCCGGAGGCATGGGGAAGGCAGGAAGGATTGTATTTTGGATTTGCGTGATTGCTGTGGCGACGGTGTGCATCGGCGCGTCGTACCGCATCCGATTTCGTGCCGAGAAGAGAATTGCCGTGGAAGCTGCCGCCGCGCACGCCGAAACGCAGCGTATTCAGCAAGAAGTGGTGCTGTTCACGAAGAGCGCGGTGCCCGCAGGCCGGCCGTTTGCGGAATTCGTGGAGGGATTTGGGATCACGCCGCTGATTGCCGCACGGCTGGTGGCGTCGGCGCAGCCGGTGTTCGATCTGCGGCACGTTCGAGCAGGAAACCAACTAGCAGTCGGGAGATCCGTGCTCGGCGAATTGCGCGAGGTGCGCTATTCGATCGACGCGGACCGCGTGCTTTCCATCGCGCCGAGCGGCGACGACTTTCATTCCGAAATCGAGACGATTCCTTCCGAAACCAGAGTTGCGGGGGTGGGCGGCGAAGTGCGCGATTCACTATTTCAGGCCGTCACCGATGCGGGCGAGAAGCCGGAACTCGCGATGAGGCTGGCGGCGATTTTCGGTTGGGACTTGGATTTCTACACAGACCCGCGGCCGGGTGATACCTTTCGCGTGGTCGTTGAGAAAAAGGAACTCGCAAACGGGGAATTGGCCGATTACGGGCGGATTCTAGCGGCCGAATACTCGAATGCGGGCCGCGTTTATCGAGCTGTGCTGTTTCACGATCCGTCGGGCAATCCTGCGTATTACACGCCCGAAGGCAAGTCGATGAAAAAGGCGTTTTTGCATTCGCCGCTGAAGTTCGCCGCGCCGATCACATCTCATTTCAGCTATCACCGCTTTCATCCGATCCTCAAGGAATACCGGCCGCACCTGGGAATCGATTACGGTGCGCCGACGGGAACTCCGGTGCAAACGATCGGCGATGGGCGCGTGATTTTCGCGGCTCGCAAGGGCGGCGACGGGAATTTAGTGAAGATTCAGCATTCGAATGGATACGTCACCTACTACATGCACCTGTCGCGCATTCTGGTTCGGGACGGCCAACGCGTGGAACAAGGGCAGCGCATCGGACTCGTTGGCATGACGGGCCTGGCTACCGGACCGCATCTGGACTTTCGCATCGAGCTTCGCGGGCAATTTCTGAATTTCGAGCGGCTGCCACTACCCTCGGCCGATCCCGTATCAAGGCGCGATTGGACGGCATTCGTCGCCGCGCGCGATCAGGCGCTTGCGGAAATGCCGCCGCTCGCTTCGCAACAGACAACGGTCGCTGCGAACGCGTCACCGTCGCAGCAGCCCAGCGCGCGCTAGACGCCGCGTTGCGAAACAAAGTGCCGCAAAACAAAAGCGGCGCCCAGATCGCTCGGACGCCGCCAAGAAATTTCCTCGAATGTAGTTTTTAGGCTTTCACTTCCCAGATGTCGCCCGCGCGCAAGAGTTTTTCCAAGTCACCCTTGCCACGCTTGGCCTGCACATCGTGGATCTGCGACGAGATTAGGTCCTCGTAGCGAGGCACGTCGTCCCAGGCACGCAGCACACCGATCGGCGTTGGGAAGCCGGGCCGCTGCTCCATGTGCGCGAGCAGGAAAGCATAGGCCGGGCGCGGATGATGCTCGTCGTGGACGAGCAGATCGTTTTCCGTGATTCCGTTGCCGAGCGAAACGACTTCGAGCTCGAGCCCATTCAGACGAATGCCCTTGTCGCGATTCTTCCCGAAGATCAGCGGCTTGCCATGCTCGAGTTGCACGATGTGTTCGCTGCGCGCGTCGCGTTCGGTGAGCGTTTCCCACGCGCCGTCGTTGAAGATGTTGCAATTCTGCAGGATCTCAACGTAGGCCGAGCCCTTGTGGGCCGCGGCCTTGCGCAGCGTGTCCTTCAGGTGCTGCTGGAAGACGTCCACTGAGCGCGCGACGAAAGAAGTGTCCGCGCCGATCACGAGCGCCAGAGGATTGAACGGCCGGTCCGCGTTGCCGAAGGGAGTGGACTTCGTCTTCTTGCCGAACTCGGAAGTGGGCGAATACTGGCCCTTGGTGAGGCCGTAAATCTTGTTGTTGAACATCAGCACCTTGATGCCGACGTTGCGCCGCAGCATGTGAATCGTGTGGTTGCCGCCGATGGCGAGCGAATCCCCGTC
>JASHRI010000195.1 GCA_030037435.1 Candidatus Acidiferrales bacterium
GAAATGGTCCACTGCTCGTCCCACCAATAAGGCTGAGGGATCACGCCGCGGTTGGTCATTCCAAACCAGTACTGGCGCCATAGATCCTGGTCGATTAGCAACCAATCTCGATAATTGCGGATTTCCTTGGGGTAGAGCATTAGCACGCCGTTCGCTCCCGCACTGGCGAGGTATGCCTGAAGATCGTGCTTGGCGATGACCTTGCGATATCCTTCGGAGAGCCTTTGGTTGAGCCGGGCGACGTGGGCGTAGTTTTCCCGCGTCAATACTTCGCGAAACATGGCCAGCCCCGCTGCCATGGATATGCGATTCGCGTTGTAGGTTCCCCCGTGAAAAACCTTATGATCGGAAATCAGGTCCATCACCGCGCAGCTGGCGCCGAAGGCAGCCAAAGGCGCACCACCGCCGATCGCTTTAGCGAGCGTGATAATATCCGGCTTGACGCCAAAATATTCGCTCGCGCCGCCCCACGCAAGTTTTGCTCCGGTCTTGACTTCATCGAAAATCAGCATTGCGCCATGATTTCTGGTGATTTCGCGGAGGCCCTGAAGGAAGCCCGGCCGAGGCATGCAGATGCCAACGTTCATCATGATTGGCTCGAGAATCACCGCGGCGACTTGATTCGGATACTGCCTAAACCGACGCTCGACGCTGTCGAGATCGTTGAAGCTCGCGACCACTGTGTTATCCAACGTTCCTTGCGGAATGCCCAGCCCGGCGGGTACAACGTTGGGCGCGCTCGCATCGCCCACTTCTTCGGCCTTCGGTTTCATGCTGACAAGGACTGTGTCATGCAATCCGTGGTAACCACCCTCAAATTTCAGAATTTTGTCGCGCTTCGTGGCGGCGCGCGCCAAACGGCACGCGTGCATGGTCACTTCCGTACCGGTTGAGCCAAAGCGAACCATGTCCACTGGGTAACGCGCGCAGATTTCTTGGGCGAGCTCCCACTCCATGTCGTGCGGCATGCCGAACGTCGTTCCCGCGCGCACAGCCTTCTCGATGGCGCCAACGATTGCCGGGTGAGCGTGGCCGGCCATTAGCACGCCGAAGCAAAGAATGTGATCAACGTATTCATTCCCATCGAGATCGCGTATTCGGCTGGCCTTTCCGTCTTCTACGAAGATCGGATACGGGTCGTAGCTACGGTAATTACTCGCGACGCCAAGAGGCACGCGTTGCTGAGCGCGCCGATGCGCTTCTGCGGACTTTGGCGTTCGGCGCTCGTAGGCAGTGATTTCATTTCTCAGCGCTTCATGCATTAGCGACTCCAGCGGGATTCGCATTCAAAGATTTCGCACCACAGGGCGTGCGGGGTGTGAGAGCGACACTGAGAGCCTCGTCGCCACATTTTTTTCTCGAATGTGCAGCACCAAGTGGAAGACGCAGGCACGCTGTCAGTTCGAACCACCTGGGTCGCCATTGCCCGCCGCGGCATCGTAAACAACCTTTCCGCCGACTATCGTCGTTAGCACCTTCGTGTTGCCGATTTGCATTGGCGCGGTCTTGAAAAGATTCTGCGAGATAATAACCATGTCCGCCAACTTGCCCACCTCGATCGAGCCTAAGATTTTCTCTCGGCGGTCGCGATAGGCCCCGTCGAGCGTGTATGACTTAATCGCTTCTGCCAAAGTGATACGCTCGTTCGGATGCCATCCGCCCGAGGGTGTCCCTTCGGGCGTCTCGCGCGTCAAGAACTCCTGTATACCCTTCCAAGGATCCGGAGTCACTACGGGCCAATCGCTGCCGGCAGCTAGATGAGCGCCCCCCGCCAAAATGCCGTGCCAAGGCCATGCACGCTGGGCGCGCTCCGGCCCCACGTTTTCAGCCCAAACATGGAGCACGTCGTAGTTCGGGACCTCATGCAAAGGCTGCATACTTGCGACTACATCGAGTTTTCCAAACCGCGGAATTGCCTGCGCGCTGGGGTCTTCGATGTGCTCGACACTGTCGCGCAGGTCCCTCTTGCCGTTGACTTTCTCGGATTCTTCGTAAGCATCGAGAGCCGTTTTAATTGCTCGATCGCCGATCGCATGGGTGAAGACCTGGAAACCGCGTCGGTTAACTTCCGCAACGTCTTTGGTGTACACGGCCGGATCAAAATTCAGCTGGCCCTGGGTGGAAGCGTTTGCATACGGCTGGAGCATCGCGGCCGTATGCGCCTCGATGACTCCGTCCATCCAAAATTTCACCGCACCTACATCGATCCATTCATCGTGGTATTTCGCACGCAGATCCTCCATCCCCTTCATGAATTGGGAGAATTGAGGATCGGTTGCAGGAGGATTCGCGAACGGCGCTCCGTAGAAACGCGCTGTTAGTTCTCCCCTCTTACGGAGCTCCGCGAAAAGATCGATGTTCTCAACGTCTCCGCCGCAACTGGTCACGCTCGTAAGGCCGAGCGAATTGAAATAGCGAAACGCCTTTGCTAATAGGTTAAGTTCTTCTTCGTGGGTCGCGGGCGGAATGAGTTTTTCCACTAAATTGCCCGCCGATTCGTTCAAGACACCTGTGGGTTCGCCGGTCTTGGGATCGCGAGCGATGATGCCGTTCGGCGGATTCGGAGTATCACGCGTGATTCCTGCGATTCGCAATGCAGCGCTGTTCGCAACTGCGGTATGCCCATCGTACGCCCGCAAGAAAACGGGGCGGTCCGGAACGACCTCGTCTATGAGTTTCTTATTCGGGAGGCCGCCCTTTCCGAAAATGTCGTAGGTCCAGCCCATCCCTGTAATCCATTTATCATTGGGGTGTTGGGCGGCGTAATCCTTGATCATTTTTTGAAAATCGGTTGGCGTTTTCGGGCCGCCGCTCCACCACCCGCTCAGGTCCAGCTCGTCAAGCGTCCTGGCACCACCCAAAATGTGCATGTGGCTGTCAAAAAAACCAGGCAGCACCATTTGGCTCTTGGCATCAATAACTTTTGTCGATGCTCCCTGGTATGCGGCGATGGTTTTATCTGAGCCGACAGCGATAATCTTGCCGTCCCGGATGGCCACCGCTTCGGCCCAGGGCTGGTGCAGATTCACCGTATAGATTTTCCCGTGGAGGATCACCGCATCGGCAACGGTGTGATGCGCTTGCGCGAGTGCCGGTTCACTCAAAGCAACTACGAGCCCACAGAGAATGGCAACGGATCGTATTTTCATGCCCGGCTCTCCCGCAATGCTTTCTAGGTGCGGCTCTTTGCGGTTATTTCCTCTGCTCCGGTCACGGATGCAATTCCTTCTTCTAAAACATCGAGGGCTTCATTCAATTGAGCGTCCGTAATAACCAGCGGCATCAAAAGGCGAATCACGTTTCCGAACGAACCTGCCGAAATGGCGACAACGCCATGTGTATGGCAAAAGTTCAGAATTTCTTTAGTTTCCACGTCAGCGGGCGTACGCTCCGGTGTCGGTCGGACCAGTTCGAGAGCACACATCGCGCCAAGCCGCCTGACGTTGCCAATGATGGGCCAACGTTTCTGCCACATGAGTGCCCGGTACTCAAACTCGAGCCCAAGAGCCTCTGCCCTCCGGCACAGATTCTCTGTCTCGATCGTTTTGAGTGAGGCAAGGGCCGCAACGCACGAAAGCGGGTTGCCTCCAAAAGTTGTTCCGAGAGCACCGATATCGGGTGCATCCATTAATTCCGCCCGCCCAGTGATGGCACCGAGGGGCAATCCGCCTCCCAGCGACTTTGCAGTTATCAAGATATCGGGCTCGATCCCGAAATGCTCGCAAGCAAACATCCGTCCGGTTCGACCGAACCCCGTCTGCACTTCGTCGGCAATAAGCAAAATACCGTACTTCTCGCAGACTGCCTTGAGTGCGGGCAGAAAGCCAGGCGGGGGAACGATGAATCCTCCTTCGCCTTGCACTGGCTCCACGATCACGGCTCCGACCTCTTCTGCGGGCACGACCCGTTGGAACGTATCCAGAATTGCGTCTGAGCCGCAATATAGTTGGCACTGTGGGTAGGACTTACCGTATGAACACCGGTAGCAGTATGCGTATGGTATGCGGTAGATGTGACCGGGCAATGGTTCAAAGCCCGCCTTGTACGGGTGCGGCTTACTCGTCAAGGCCATTCCCATCGCTGTACGCCCATGAAAAGCATCTTGAAAGCAGATAATCGCTGGGCGCTTAGTGGATGCGCGGACGATCTTCACGGCATTCTCAACGGCCTCGGCGCCCGAGTTAACGAAGAATGTTTTCTTTGCAAAAGAGCCGGGCGTGATGCGATTCAAGATTTCCGCGAGTTCGATGTAACAGTCATACAGAGTCACGTGAGCACAAGTGTGCAAAAACAACTGGGCTTGGGCTTGAATCGCGGAAATTACTGCTGCCGGGCGATGACCGCTGTTTAGGCATCCGATCCCACCGGCGAGGTCAATTAAAATGTTGCCATCTACGTCTTCCAGCAAGGCTCCTTCCGCGCGGGCAACAAAAAGGGGCGAAAGCTGGTTGAAGCCGCTAGGAATCGCTTGCGATCTGCGACGCTGCAAGTCCGTGGAAACTGGACCAGGAATTTTCGTCTTGAGGCGTATCGACCCCATATCAGTGGTCTTCTACCTTAAAGATTGCTAACGTGCAGCGGCTTTTTGCACTCGCGGCGCGCACTGGCCGTCACGTCGTTGACTAGCGCTACGTTTTGTCGGCCAATATAGCAGTCAGGCGGCACCGTCTGAAACTAGCGAGGCAGGCGCAGAATCTTTATAGAGCGTGATCGCCTCAATGTCGATACCCCTTTGGGGATATGCGTTTTCGCCAAGGGTGGCCTCAGCAGGCGCTCTGGCGGCACCACATATTGTCGTCGAGTCCACCTCGTCGGCGACCGCCTCCTTCTATACGCCCTTAGGGGTATGGACATCTAGAGTGGGAACCGTTAAATACGGTCACCGACGGACCGCTCGCGCAAGGCAAATCATGCCATGACACTACATAGTATTTTGGGGCGAAGAAGCGATGCGAATGATGCAACGTCGATCAAGGTGAGGGCACGATCGCCGCTGCGTCAATTCCGATTATTCGGCGTGAGGATGGTTCGTATGCGAAAGTATTCGTCCATTGGCGTCCTTTGCTGTCTAATTCTAGTCACAACCTCTTTGTCGCAGGGGCAAAGTACCCCTGCGAAGGTTCCCCTACCGGATGCGGCGTACCTTCAAAAGATATGGGACGGTTGGACTACGCTGGACGCGGCGAATCAAACGCAGTTCTACGCGCAAGGCCCCCACACGTTCTTCGACGAATCGCCGTTGAAGTATGACAGTTGGAAACAGTTTGAAGCCGGAGTCGGCAAGATTTTGACGACCATCAAGTCGGCGAAATTCACAGTGGAAGAACCACATATTCATCCCGCGGGTCAATATGTGTGGGCCACGGCGCTGATCAATCAGGACGCGGTGCTCCAGGACGGCAAACGGGACAAAGCGATCCTTCGTTGGACCGTAGTGTTCCATCAAGAAAATGGCAAGTGGTTGATCGTTCATGAGCACGTGTCCCGGCCTACAGAGTAACGATCGAGCGATTCTCAGCGCGCTGTGCTCTGTTGTGTCGCGAGCGGGACGGAAAACATGGAATGCACATCTGCGGAGGAATAAATGGCTAGGGTGCTGAATTGTGCCCTTATCGTGATCGTGGGGATGCTCATGGCGACGTCGGCGCTGGCTCACCATTCCTTTGCGATGTTCGACCAGTCGAAAAAAATCACGCTGCAAGGAACGGTCAAGGAATTCCGCTGGACCAATCCGCATGTCTTCATTCAGGTGCTGGTCAAGAACGACAGCGGTGGCGAAGATGATTGGAGTATCGAGATGACCAGCCCAGAGCATCTGGCGCGAGCCGGATGGCTCCCCGGAACTCTGCACCCAGGCGACAAGGTGACTCTGGTCATCCATCCCATGCACGACAACGTCAAGGGCGGCCAATATCTCTCGGGAACGGGCCCGAACGGGCCGCTGATCGGCGCGCCGCCTTCAGGCCCGGGCAAATGAATCTACGCAAATTCGCGGCGGGCGCGACGCTTGCTACGGCGTTGCTGATCGGCTGCCTGGTCATAACGAGCGCGACAACGGGCGCATCGTCCTCGTCAACCCTGCCAGACTGGAGCGGCCAATGGGAGAACGTTGGGGGGACACCAGATGCCACCGGCGGATTCAATCAGTCGCTTGATCAGGTTCTAAAACAAATGCAGTGGTCGCCGCCGCTGAACGCCGCGACAAAGGCGAAAGTTGACGGGATGCAGACCAGGGAACGGGCCAGGTTGGCGGCCGTCGCACGCGGAGAAAATCCCGCGGATGCCTTCACGGCTTGCACGTTCGGCTACCCGGGCCTGATGCTCGACACGCCGTTGATGTTTGAGGTGCTGACCACGCCGAAGGAAACCGCGCTGATCTTCTCGAGCCGCGAGATTCGTCACATTTACACGGACGGGCGCCAACACACGCCGAAGGACCGAATTTGGGCAACGCCTTGGGGCGATTCCATCGGCCACTGGGAGGGGCAGACGCTGGTGATGGATACGATCGCGGTGAAAGATCCGTATGGCCCTCCGGACGGGGGTAGTTCGGTGTCGGCATTTGGGGATGTGGAGGGATTTCTGACCATCGGCATTTTGACTCAGCAGGCGCATTTCATCGAGCGAATGCGGATGATCGACCCGGGGCATTTGGAAGATCAAATGACCATCATCGACCCGGCGAATCTCACAGGGCCGTGGCACATGAAGCGTATCTACGAACGTGTGGAGAACATCCACCGCATGGTCTACGAGGACTGCGAGGGCGAGGAGCGCAATCCCATCGTGGACGGCCGCTTTACCCTCACCCCCGACCCCGATTCATCGACGAAGGCGCCGAAGAAGGCTCCGTCCAGCCAGTCCTCTCCTCAATAGCTCAGACACCCGCGAACCGAAGCGGATCGGATCAATCCTTGTCGCTCCAGGTGTTCCGTTCTGCCTCGGCCGGATCGCTGCGCCACAGCGTGGCCCCTTGATCGGACAAATCGCCGCGTTGGCTGCCGCCCGCATTCGTGCCTCCGGCGCTATTTCGGCCAGGATTTTCCTGGGTATCCAACAGCGGCTGCCGAATCGAATGAT
>JASHRI010000196.1 GCA_030037435.1 Candidatus Acidiferrales bacterium
GTCTTTCAGATGGTGGTGCGGGAGCGAAGTTTTTCGCGGGCCGCCGAAAAGCTGTATCGCACGCAGCCCGCGGTAAGCATTGCTGTCCGCAAACTCGAGGACTGGGTCGGACAGCCCCTATTTGTGCGCGGCTCGGGAGCGCGGACGCTGACCGACGCCGGCCTGCTTCTCTCGGAGTATGCGGACCGGATGCTGAATTTGCGCGAGGAAATTAGCAAGGGAATGAAGGAGCTGCGCGGCCTGGAACGCGGCCAGCTCGCGCTTGGAGTAAATGAAAGCTCCATCCACGCCCTCTTGCCGGTCTTGGACCGCTATCGCGAACTTCATCCCGGAATTCACGTCCGGGTGCATCGCGTTTTTTCACGCGACGTGCCGCGCGAATTGTTGAATCATCACCTCGACATCGGAATTATTTCGTATCTTCCCGAAGAGCGAGAGCTGACGGCCGTTGAGTTCCATCGAGACTCGCTGGCGCTGATCGTCTGGCCCGGCCACCGTCTGGCGAAAAAAAGGGACGTCGACATCCACGACTTGGAAGGAGAAACCTTTGTAGCGCATATCGTGGAATCGCCCTATCGCCTGCGAGTCGTGCAGACCTTTGCGCGGCACCGAGTGCCGCTCCGCATGGAATTGGAGCTGCCAACCATCGAGAGCATCAAAAGATGCGTCGAGATGAAACGAGGCGTGGCCATCGTCCCCCGGATGTGCGTCGAGAGAGAAGTCGCTCAAGGACACCTGCGTGCCCTGGAGATTCGTCAGATGCACGTGGTCCGGAAGCTCTACTTAGTGTACCGGCAGGATCGCCCGCTCAAGGCAGCTGCGCAAGAGCTGGTGGAAATGATGCGTCGTCCCTCACGCAAAGCGCATAAGCAACGGGAAATGAAACCTTCCTAGACCTTTTAGCGGTCGTTCACACCCGGTTGCTCGCCGGCTCCCATCATTCCCGCACGAATGCACTCACCATTGCGGCTGATCGGACATCGCCTCGTCCCAACTGCTCCACCCGGATCCCATGCCGTACGGCGCTTGCGTAAGCACGGCTTCGACCCGATGGATCTTGGCGTTCTGAACTTTGAAAAGCTCGGCAATTTCCCAGGTGAAAGGAGTCGTCGGCCCCGCCGTGACCGTACGGCCGTCCGGAGTTTGGAAGGTGCGAGTGTCGCCGGCGGAATGATCGAAGAAGCCGAAACACAATACGATGCCCCGCTCCGTATCCACTACCTTGTAGCGACGATCCCGAATGCGCGTCACAAAGTGCAGTAATCCCGATTGAAACTGGTCCTTGCACGACCACGCCGCCGAATACATCGCTGGGTGTGTGGACGCATCGTAATGCGTTCCGGCGTTGTTTGCGCCATTGCGCCCAGCCGTCGCATTCGGATTGTTGGTGGTCTGCATGCCGTTTTCCAACCGATTGCAGTCGTCGCCAAAAAAGGAATAATCGTGCTTACCGTCGTCCTGCTGCATTCCCGAGAAATACTTGTTCGCCGTATTGATCAGCTCCCCGCGAGATGCTCGCTCCGCCGCCGGAACGTCCTGCAAATAGATCGGATCGGGCTTGCCCAACTTGTCGAGATTCTTGGCGCCTCCCTCTGCCATTTGGCCGCGCGCCACGATCGTCTCGATTTCCGCGATTCGGCGATCCTCGATCTTCAGCCGAAGCGCCACGATCACCGGGTGGCCCACCTCCTCCATCGTGCCAAAGAAACCGACCTGCCCGGCTGGGACGTCGTCGATATAAAACTTGTAATTCCCTTTTGCGGTGGCGGTTCTCCAGAATCCATCGCCCAGCTCCAGTCGTTGCCCGTTCTCGGTGAATTTCACCAGCCTGGTTACCGGCAAGCGCGAAGGATCGTGCGCCACCAGGGCGTCCAGATATTGGTTCACAAAACCATCGAGACACGCCCGATCGCAGGTACCCAAAGAATTCAAGCTCTGCTGAGCGGGAGACGCCTGCGTCCTGCTCGTCAGTAAAATCATCGCACCGAGCAACAGTGCGCCAATCGCGCCGAGAACCGCAGCCTTTCTCCGCATGATCCCCCCCTAAAATCTTATTCGTGCGCCGTTTGTATAGCAGAAGACACACACGTCCGCAATAAGGGTGGGTATTCGAGCGGCAAACTACGCGGCATCACGCGAGAGCTTGGACGTCAGAAATCGTTGCAGTGCCAGTGCATTGTTGTGTTCCGCATCGCGAGCGCTGTAGAGCAGCGTCACATTTCCGTGCTGAGCCGCTTCGAGGATGGGCTTCCAAGCTGCCGGATTTGCACGCAGTTCGGCCAGATAGCGATGCTGAAACTCTGTCCAGCGCTCCGGTTTGTGCCCAAACCACCGCCGCAGCGCGTCCGTGGGAGCCACGTCCTTGAGCCAGCCATCGAGCTGAAGTACATCCTTCTTCACGCCGCGCGGCCAAAGCCGCTCGACCAAATAACGAGTCCCGTTTCCCCCGCCCGATTCTTCATATACTCGCGCGATTCGAATCATCGTCTGCCCCCTTCCACTGCCATTCGTTGGGCTTGCCGTTAGTTCGGCTGGATAGTTGACCCGTGTGCCGCGCACGCGGGCAAACGGCGTCATGCGATGCGCTTTCGGTTTCCCCATTCCAAGAATGTCCTCGACGCCGATTCCGCGCGCCAATAGCGCATCGGCAATGAGCGAGCGATGGCATCGCCAAGGTACAGCTTCCGCGCACATCAACGCGGCGGGGCGCGCGGTCGCGAGTTTAATGGCGCGATTCAACCCTTCATCGAATTCTGGCGCTTGCATATAGTCCGCGTACCCTCGAAAACTAGCATTGCGCCAGCCGACGTTCGTAGAATCCGCGCGAGCGTGGCGCAGACCTCCAAGGTTCTTCAAATGCGTATACCGAATTCGCACCCGGCGAAGCGATGCCGCCAGCGCGTCACCGTTGAATTGCGGATTGCGCCGAGATTTCGGGATGGTACGGATGTCGATTAGCTGCTTGATGCCGTGGCGCCGTAGGACCTCCACGAACTCTTCGATTGGCCGCGTCGAATGTCCGATCGTAAAAATCTTCAGCCGATGTTTCTTTTCCTGCGTCTTCATACGCGTCCGCTTCATCATACCCTTCGAGCCGGCCTCACCGAGAATTCCGCTTCGGCTTGGGAATCGTGGCGAGGATAATATAGGCCGTATGCCATCCCGCTTAGCCAGCGCTCTTCGGTCCCGCGGAAAAGAGGATTCATGCCGCCCGTGAACACGCTCTTCTGGGACAATGGTGGGGTGATCCTGACGAACGGATGGGATCGCGGATCTCGAAAAGCGGCTGTGGAAAAATTTCATCTCGACTGGGTCGATTTCGAGGATCGCCATGAACTCATGCTGCACGCGTTTGAATGCGGTCAGGCTTCGCTCGACGATTATCTGCGGCGCACCGTCTTCTATCGCGACCGGCCGTTTACAACCGAGGATTTTAAGCGCTTCATGTTCGATCAGTCTCAGGCGTTTCCCGAGCCCCTCGAATTTCTGGGACAATTGGCCGGCGCGCGGCGCTACATGCTAGCTACCCTGAACAACGAATCACTCGAAATCAACGACTACCGAATCCACAAATTTCATCTACGTGACTATTTCGAGGCATTCTTTAGCTCCTGCTATCTCGGCGTACGTAAACCGGATCGGGGAATTTACTCCCTGGCTCTAAAAATCACGCAACGCAATCCCGAGGAGTGCGTCTTGATCGACGACCGCAGTCTGAATCTCGAATGCGCTCGGGAACTCGGCATGCACACCATACAATTCAAGAACCTTGCCCAGCTGCGCGACGATTTGTCGCAATTGGGCATAACCGCCGACGGGCGTTGAGAGGGAGGAGATCCTATGGAACTCGGAATGATAGGTCTGGGAAAGATGGGCGCGTTCATGACGGAGCGTCTGGTGCGCGGCGGTCACCGCGTGGTAGGACTCGACCGCGATCCGACCGCGGTCCAGCGCGTGGTGGAGAAGGGCGCCTCTGGCGCTGACTCCCTCGAGAAACTCATTGCACAGCTCAAAGCGCCGCGCGCCATTTGGTTGATGGTTCCCGCCGGTGCGCCCGTGGATCAAACCATCGATCAACTGACGCCGCATCTGGCACCCGGCGACACGATTATCGACGGCGGAAATTCCTACTACAAAGATTCGGTTCGGCGTGCGAGTGCCTTGGCGCCCAAGAAAATCAATTTCGTCGATTCCGGCACGAGCGGCGGCGTCTGGGGACTCACGGAGGGCTACAGCATGATGGTCGGCGGCGATGCCGATGTAGTGAAGCGGCTCTCGCCGATTTTTCAAACCCTTGCGCCGGGTCCGGACAAAGGCTGGGGACGCGTGGGACCTGCAGGCGCCGGGCATTACGTGAAAATGGTTCACAACGGCATCGAGTACGGAATCATGCAGGCCTATGCCGAGGGCTTGGACCTGCTCCGGCATAAAGAGGAGTTCCATCTGGACTTGTTGCAAATAACGAAAATCTGGCAATTCGGCAGCGTGATTCGTTCCTGGCTACTGGATCTGACGGTCGACGCGCTCTCGGGCAATCCCACGCTGGATGGAATTGAGGGCTATGTCACCGACTCGGGTGAGGGCCGATGGACTGCAATGGAGGGCATCGAGCTAGGTGTTCCTCTGCCCGCGCTTACCGGTGCGCTCGACACGCGCTTGCGATCACAAGATCCCGAGCCTTTCGCAAACAAATTGCTGGCCATGATGCGTCATGAATTTGGCGGCCACGCCGTAAAGACCGCAGCCAAGAGGTGAACAGACCGCTGCCGGCTGCGCTGCGGCGGAGTTCGTTCTAGTTCGCGTTGAATATCCCTATGGAAATGGACACCCGCGTTTTTGCCGACCTCGACGGACTGAGCCACGCCGCGCTAAATGAACTTCTGCGTGTCATGCACGAAGCAATCGACCAGCGTGGCCGTTTCGCGATTGCTCTGGCGGGGGGGCGGACTCCGGCCAGACTCTATTCTCTTTGGAGTCATGAACAGCCAATGCCGTGGGACCGCGTTCAGCTCTTCTGGGGCGACGAACGCTTTGTCCCGCACAACGATTTGCTCAGCAATTTTCGCATGGTGCGAGAGGCCTTGATTGCTCACGTGCCCATTCCGCCTGCAAACGTCTACCCCATTCCCACGGATCAGCCTAGCCCGGAACAAGCGGCCCAGGCATACGAGTCGACCCTCCGAGCATTCTTTGGAGCCGCCGCGCCCGCCTTCGATTTGGTCCTGCTCGGCCTCGGGCCGGAAGGCCATACCGCCTCGCTTTTCCCCGGTTCTCCGGTTCTCGACGAGAAAAAACAATTGGTGGCCGCCGTGAAGGCTCCCGCCAACCCGCCAAATCGAATCACGTTGACGCCCGTCGTCCTGAATCTTGCTCGCAACACCTTTTTCCTCGTCTCCGGCACAGATAAACGCGCGATTATCACGGCCTTGCGCCAAGAACCTCCCACCACAGCCGATCAATTCCCCGCAGCCAGAGTCCGGCCTGCAGGTCCAGTCGTATGGTTTCTAGACCGAGGTGCTTACGGCTGAAAATCCAGCACTTATCTCGAAACCTCTAGCTCAGCTATGCGTCTAACCACGTTAGATCGGAACGGTCTTAATTCGAAGCTGCGGGGTGTGAAAGCAGCGTTTGCACGTATGTGATTTGCTGCGCACCAGGTGACGCGCTCTGCGAAGGGCGCATTATCGTGTATCATGGGATCACCCGTCAGGCTAGCGAGATACTTCCGGTTGCGCCTCGTCACTTGCAAACCTGGAATTGATTTCTTGGGGAACAGGCAGGGATATAGCCATCGATGAATAGCAACCTAACAAAGGTAGCGCTGCTGATGGGCATTTTCTCGTTGCTCGTCACCGCCGGTTGCACCACAAACACGGTGCATACCGCTCCGATTTTCGCGGTTCCGGTGACGGTTGCGCAGGTCACGCAGAAAACCGTACCAATCGAACTTACCGCAATCGGCTCGGCTGATGCATATTCGTCGGTTTCGGTGAAGGCGCAGGTAAACGCGATTCTAAACGAGGTGCATATCAAAGAGGGGCAGTTCGTCCAGAAGGGCGATCTCATGTTCACTCTGGACGCGCGTCCCTTTGAAGCCGCCCTCGCCCAAGCGCAAGCCACGCTTGCGAAAGATCAAGCCCAAGCCGAGCTCAACGACATGCAGGCTCGCCGGTACGAGGAACTCTACAAGGCCGGCGTGGCGCCGAAAGAGCAACTCGACACCATGAAGGCCAACGCGGATGCTCAGGAAGCCACCGTGCGCGCGGACCAAGCCGCTGTGGAATCTGCACAGCTCCAGCTCGACTACTGCAAGATCTATGCGCCTATTTCAGGCCGAACCGGCGCCCTGCAGGTCTATCCAGGAAACATCGTGAAGCAAAACGATGTGCCCGTGTTGATTGTCATCAATCAGGTGACGCCCATTTTCGTCGATTTTTCGATTCCCGAGCAGTATCTAGGGTCCGTCGATAAGTTCATGGCCAAGGGCCGCCTCGACGTCGAGGCGACCCCTTACGGCGACACGCGCCCCGAGAGCGGCTACCTCACATTCGTCGACAACTCGGTCGACAACACCACGGGAACTATCAAGCTCAAAGGCACGTTCGAAAATTCCGATCATCGTTTGTGGCCGGGCCAATTTTCCACGGTTTTGCTTCGTCTGGCGGAAGATGAAAATGCAACCGTGGTGCCCACCCAAGCGGTTCAAACTGGAGATAAGGGCGATTTCGTCTACGTTGTGAGGTCGGATTCAACGGCCGAACAAAGGCCCGTGAAGGTCGCGCGAGCGATCGGCGGTGATTCGGTGATCTCAAGCGGCATTCAGCCCGGCGAGACTGTAGTCACCGATGGCCAGCTTCGATTAATCCCCGGCATCAAGGTGCAGGTCAGGTCTTCCACGGGAAGTTAGAACGCTCGATGAATATCGTCGAACCATTTATCCGAAGACCGGTCATGACGACTCTCGTCATGGCCGCCATCCTTCTGTTCGGAATCATCAGCTATCGCTCCCTCGCCGTTAGCGACCTGCCCAACGTGGACTTCCCGACAATTCAGGTTTCCGCAAGCCTTCCTGGCGCAAACCCGGACACCATGGCTGCTGCCGTAGCCACGCCACTCGAAAAGCAGTTCTCCACTATCGCTGGCATCAGTTCGATGACGTCGACCAGCATTCTGGGCAGCACCAGCATCACGCTGCAGTTCGATCTCAACCGCAATATCGACGGCGCCGCGCAAGATGTGCAGGCTGCCATCGCTCGAGCCGGCGGACAGCTTCCGCCAAACATGCCCACGCCGCCGACGTTTCAGAAGGTGAACCCGGCGGATCAGCCGGTCTATTTCCTTGCGCTTACCTCGAAGACTCAGCCGATCTACGTGGTCGACCAATATGCGGAGACCCTGCTGGGCCAGCGCATCTCGATGCTTCCGGGTGTAGCGCAGGTGCAAGTATTCGGATCGCAGAAGTATGCGGTACGGATTCAACTGGATCCGCGCGCGCTCGCGGCCCGTCAAATCGGAATCGACGAAGTTACCACCGCCGTCCAGAACGCGAATGTCGATCTGCCGACCGGAACGCTCTATGGCGAGCACAAAGCTTTCACCGTGCAAGCCAACGGCCAGCTCACTCGCGCTGCGTTTTATCGCCCGCTGATTGTCGCCTATCGCAATGGCTCTCCGGTGCGCCTCGACGAGCTAGGCAATATTTCTGACAGCGTGCAAAACGATAAGATCAACAATTACTACAATGATGGCCATGCCGTCATCCTTGCCATTCAGCGACAGCCGGGTACCAACACCGTCGAAGTAGTAAACCGCGTAAAAAACATACTGCCACAATTCCAGGCGATTCTGCCGCCTTCGATCTCGATGGTCGAGGTATATGACCGGTCCGCCGGAATTCAGGAATCAGTCAACGAGGTAAAGGACACGCTTTTCCTCGCTGTCTGTCTCGTGGTGCTCGTGATTTTTCTCTTTCTGCGGAATTTGTCTGCGACCGTCATCCCGAGCATCGCCCTGCCGATGTCTATCGTGGGCACATTTGCCGTGATGTATCTGCTCAACTACACGCTCGACAACTTATCGCTCATGGCGCTCACACTCTCGGTGGGATTCGTAGTGGACGATGCCATCGTCATGCTTGAAAACATCGTGCGGCATATGGAAATGGGCGCCGGCCCCATGGAGGCGGCACTCAGCGGATCGCGCGAAATCGGTTTCACAATCGTCTCGATGACCTTGTCGCTCATGGCCGTGTTTATCCCAGTCTTGTTCATGGGCGGAATCATCGGGCGGCTGCTTCACGAATTTTCCGTGGTCATCATGATGGCTGTGCTGGTATCTGGCATTGTCTCCTTGACGCTTACACCAATGCTTTGCAGCCGCTTCATTAGGCCGCAACACGAGCAACGACACGGCCGAATCTACATGGCCCTGGAGCGTTTTTTTGATCGCATGCTGCAGAAGTACGACGTTACGCTTCAGTGGGCCCTGCGCCATCGTCTTTCGGTGATGGTTTTTTCTGTAATCATCCTGCTGATCACGGCCTGGCAATTTGTAACCATTCCAAAGGGATTCCTTCCCGAGGTGGACGCCTCCACGCTTCAGGGCTACACCTTGGCCGCCCAGGGAATTTCATTCGATGAAATGATGAGGCATCAAGATGATCTCGATAAAATCCTCGTCAACGATCCGAATATTCGGGGGTTTTTCTCGAGCCTGGGCACCGTAGGTGGCGGCACAAACTCCGGCTTTATTTTCATGCACCTCAAAGTGCCATCCGATCGCCCCAAGGTTCCCAGCCAGGCGATGCTGGCGCTCGAACACAAATATGGCAGCGTGCCGGTGGTGGGCGCCGCCCTTCGCACCATTGCCCCGCTTTTCAAGCATCACCCCACAATCGAAGAGGTGATGCAGGAAATGCGAGCCAAAACCTCAGGCCTCACCGGCCTCGCGGTTTATCTGCGAAATCCACCTCCGATTCAGATCGGAGGCCAGGTCACGAACAGTCCTTATCAGCTCACGCTGCAAAGTCCTGACACCGAGGAGCTCTATCGCGTTGCCACCGGCTTCACGCAGAAAATGCAAACCCTGTCGACCATCGACGACGTGACAAGCGATTTGCAAATCAAGAATCCACAAGTGGACGTAAATATCGACCGCGACAAAGCGTCAGCTCTCGGAATCACGGCGGCTCAAGTGGAAGACGCGCTCTACACAGCCTATGGCCAGAGGCAAGTCTCCACAATCTACGCGCCGAATGACGAGTACTGGGTGATCATGGAGTTGGAGGATCAATACCAAAGAGAGCCTTCGGCGCTGTCGCTTCTCTATGTCAGGTCCAGCACCGGAAACTTGGTTCCCCTGAACGCCGTGGCGAGTCTTGGCGAAAGCCTTGGCCCTCTCAGTGTGAACCACCTCGGCCAACTTCCGGCCGTAACGATCTCATTTAATCTGAAGCCTGGCATTTCGATCGGGCAAGCAGTCGACCAAATAAACGATCTCACCCGCTCGCTTCCTGAGACAGTCACGTCCGCATTCCAGGGCAATGCGCAGGCGTTCGAGTCCTCGCTAAGTGGACTGGGAATTCTGCTGCTGATCGCAATCCTTGTAATTTACATCGTGCTTGGCATTCTTTACGAAAGCTTCATTCACCCGCTCACTATTTTGTCGGGTCTTCCTTCTGCAGCATTCGGTGCGCTGCTGACGCTGGAGATCGCGGGCTACAGTCTGGATCTTTATGGATTCGTCGGTGTGATCATGCTGATCGGCATTGTGAAGAAGAACGCAATCATGATGGTCGATTTCGCAATCGAGCGAGAACGCCAAGGGCACAAAACGCCAGCGGAAGCCGCCTATGAAGGATGTTTAGTTCGCTTCCGGCCCATTATGATGACCACGATGGCTGCGCTGATGGGCACACTTCCAATCGCAGTGGGATCGGGCGCGAATGCCGACTCGCGCCGCCCATTGGGACTCGCTGTGTGCGGCGGCCTAGTATTCTCTCAGCTGGTCACTCTCTATCTAACCCCTGTTTTTTACACCTACATGGATTCGTTCCAAAACTGGATGGAGCGCCGTTTTGGGAGGATTGCAGGAATCGCCAAGCCACAATTGGCCGATCATCCCGCAGCCTCGGCAGATTAAATCTCCAGAATCGCAGCCGCTTTTTGCGACATTCGCCTTTCACAGAAATTCTTCGCCTGTTCTAATGAGCAGCTGTCTCTGCGTACCATTGACCGTTCGCTGCCGCCCGCCTAGCATTGCCTCGGTCCTAATCGGAATCAGACGACACGACCTCCAGTAAATTCTTTTCTTTCTTTCAGTTCTGCGGAGATCAACCAGGATGCCCTTCGGGGAAGACCTGCCCAGAGATATACGAGACAAACGTAAGCGGCGCGGCCCGCGTGTGAATTCTCGCGTGCCTGTCACGATCGAGTGGAACGGAGCCCTTGGGCCTCTCTCGTTTGAGGCCGGCTTCACGCGCGTTGTGAACAGCTACGGATGCCTTCTTGTGAGCCCGAAGGAAATCAACTTGCAGCAGAAACTCCGGCTCACAAATCTCGCCACGCGAAAACTCGCCGGCGGGGTTGTGGTCTGGAAAGGGACACAAAGGCCGGACGGTTGGGAATTAGGGGTGGAACTAATCCCTGCCGATCTGGATTTCTGGGGCGTTGAAATTTGAAAATCGACATTTTGAAAGTGCCACTGGGTAGGCAGTCCGCTACGCCAGGGCAGCCGGGTGTGATTACAGCACGGCCGGCGGGCGAGACGAAACCCATCGGTCCCGTGCCTTCGAATCCTGCCTCTCCGGCGTCGTCGGTCAGGCCGACTGTTTCGCGCGAAGAGCGCCGCCGCACGCAGCGCGTGCTGCTGCGTGTTCGCGCTAGTATTCATGTGGCGCTGAAAGGCAGCGCCACCACATTCGACGTCTTCACTCTCAACGTAAATCCAGGCGGGGCGCTAATCTTGATGAATCAAAGCCTGCCTCCTGAAACGCGCTTGGTGCTGGAACACGGCAGCACGCACGAGCGCGTGGCTTGCAAGGTCGTCCGCCAGCCTCGCGAAATGCCGGAAGGATTTCACGTTCCGCTCGAGTTCGATTCCCCGGCGCCCGACTTCTGGAAGATCGACTTCCCACCCACGGATTGGCGTCCCGAAGAGTTCTAACTCGGGATTCGCAACGTTACTTTCCCTCGTAGTTTCGATTTTATCCGATGTTTGCGCCATTCCATTTTGGTGCATGCCAGCCTCTGCGCCGATGAAGTTTCGTACTCAACGAAACATTAAAAATCTTGACCGGCCTCTGGTCGAATGCGATCTTGAGAGAACCCTTCCAAGATCAGTTTCCACGCTGCCGGAACCATCGGCGCAGGAGAAAGACCATGCCAGGAAATGAACGCCGCATCGCGCCCCGGAAAGTCTGCGCAGTGCCTTTGCGGTTTCGCGTCATTCCGAACGGATGGCACGATTATGCTGAAAACGCTGCAGCTCGCTATGGAGTTCCCACGCTGCTGGCTTCGGCGAACTCCGCGACGATCGAAGGCCAGGCATTAAACCTTTCCGAACGCGGCGTCTATTTCACGTCGCCCGAAAAACTAAGCGTAGGGCAGCCACTCGAGATGTATTTCACTCTGCCGCGGGAATTGACTGGACGCAGCCCGGAGCACGTCCGCTGCAGCGCACGAGTGGTGCACGTGGAGGAAGAAACCGACCGCCGGGGCATGCGGGGAATCGGCGCGGCCGTGGAGCGTTTTGAGCCGATACCGATCGCTCGCGACTGGTCGAACTAGAGAGTGTCGCGAGACGCGCCAGCATTCCGTGGTGCGATTCCGCGAGCGCCGCGATCAGCGTCCGTGAACGGTGAAGGTTACTTTGTCAACCGTGGTGTTGTCGAAACGATCGGATACTCTCACAGCGAGCGTATGATCGCCTGACGGCAGACCCGGGATCTCGAGGTAATAACTTTCCTTGGCAGCATCCGAAAGCAAGTCCGTAGGAAAAATGGTCTGCCAATCTCCCGCATCGATACTGTATTGAGCGCGAGCAATCGGGCCATTCGAGCTGACGGCGTCGAAAGAAGCCTTGGTGTTCAGCAACCCAGATCCTGCACGCAAATTCTGAATTTGTGGAGGAGTGTTCGCCACTTCCCAGCGATCGCTGACGCGGTCGCTCCAAAGAGCTTGATCCTTCGGATTTGAGGGGGAATCTGATGCGACGATTTTTAGATAATAAGCTCCATCGGGCATCGACGTGGCATCCCAGGAGTAATATCGCTGGGTGAGTTTATCCTTCAGCAAGTGCCAGGCCTCTTCCCCCTCGGCCCGATAATAGATCGTGAAGGTCAGCTCGTCGTCGTTGTCGTCGTGCGCGCTCCAGACTACACTTTGGTAACCCTTGGCCCGAAATCCCTGCGGGATGGATTCCACACGAGAACCTTGGCCGTCCACTTCCGCATTCATGGGAGGTTCGGATGGGGTTCCGCCAGGCCCATGAGGCATGCGCAGAGCGACCGGCATGCTATTTCCAGGTCCAGCGGCTTGGACGCCAAAGTCCATTATGCGAATGCCCGGATCTTGAACCGCAATGTCATCGATCACCGGCGCCACGTTTTTCGGCAGGTACGCCAGACTGACCCAGGAAATATCGGTCTCCTGACCTTGCGGGACATTCGCGAACACCGCCTTCCACTGCGCGAATCGCGAAGGAGGACAAGCGGTTGTGTCTCCAGCGGAGTTTTTATAGGGCCCTTCCCAGGAAGTCCAGTTCTTGTCCGGGTTCGAGGTATTGCCGCAGCGCAGGTACAATTCCACATTGCCCTGCGTGCCACCGTTGTCTCCCCACCAGGTTAGGCGGCCCCAATGGGAAAAGATTTTTGCATCGAACGGTTCCGACTCGAAACTGCCGTTAGGCTGGAAGCCAGGGCCAAGCACGAAAATCTTGCCGGGATTGGCAGTCGCAACGTATACCTTGCCATCGGGTCCGGAAACGAGCCCGGTGACTTGCTCGGACGCCGTCTTTGCGATGCTGGCATAGACGTCGTCGCCCAATAATTGCAGCACCGTGCCGTTGTCACCGGTTCCGAGCAGAAGTTTGTCCGCCGGGGAAAATCCCATGCTGAACACCAGATCGTCGCGCGATTTCCAGACGGTCGTCGGCGACCCGTCTGACGCGATCTTCACCACATCCGCGCCTCCGGTAAGCGATGCCACCGGAAAGGGGACGGGAGTTGCGGCTTGCTGGGGAGAACGAGGCGGCGCTTGCGCGATCACGATGTTCTGGGAAGTAACCGCCGGCGTAGCCGAGACAGCCGGTGCAGAGGGTGTGGGAACGATCCTCGGGAAGATCGGCGCTTGCCGTTTTTCGCCCACGGCTGAGGCATAGAGATTGCCGTCCGAGTCTTCGAGTAGAGAAGTCACCTCTTGCTTATCGGTCTCGTAAATTACAAACGACGTGCCGGCCGTGGGAACCGCCTGCCCGGCTTTTCGGACGATCTCGACGCGGATGATTAATCCGTCGGGGTCGGTGCCGATCAATAGATTGCCCTTCGAGTCGAATGCAAGCGAGCGCGCGTGGAGCTCGTCGCTTTCATAAAAGACCTGGCCCATGCCATCGGGCGTGACGACGAAAACCTGCCCTTTATCTCCGGTGCCTACGAACAAGTCGCCATGTGTATCGGCGGCCAGCGCCCAAATGTATTTCGTTTTCGGTTCGAAGAAGACGGTCTTCGTTCCGTCGGAAGTTACTCGATAGACTTTGCCATCCGGCGATGTGGCTACGTAGAGATTATCCTTGGTGTCGAAAGCGATCGCCTGCGCTGCAAGTTCTGACGACTGAAAGACGGTGGTGTCCTTGCCGGAGTCATCGAAACGGAGCACCTTGGCGTTGGATCCGCCGGCCGCGTAGAGGCGTCCTTTGGAATCCATGCGCAGTGCCCAAACGTAAGCGAGGTTGGGATCCGCGAAGGAATCGAACTTCGGAGCCGGCGTGAGCTTCCCGTCGCTGCGGATCGCGACGCCGTTGGCCGTGCCTTTTTCAAAATCGGCGAAGTCCGCCTGGCGCCAATAGCGTGTATGTTCGGCGCGTGCGGTGACGGCGACCACCGTGACGATCGCCAGCAGGCACACGAGAGACGTTCGGCGGGTCATGAGTGAGGAGCTCCTTTGGAATCGCGGGTCACTTGACCGTGATCGTGAGCATGCGCTCGCCCGCGATCACCTGATTCATCTCGATGGACGATTCGCCAACGGTGGATTCCCACAGCAACCTGGCATTGCCGGTATTTTCACGGCGATCGAGTATGTCGATGGCAGAAACCGGCACATTGGGCATTTCCTTGTCTTCGACGAGCATGGTCGGCGTGGGCTGAAGAAGAGTTGCATATACACGATCGTTGCGGCGCTCGCGGTTCATCAGCGTGATTAACTCTTCTAGACCGGGAAGTTGGCCCTGCGAAGTGCTAGCCAGGGTCTGCACATTGCGGTTCAGAAAAGCGGCGTCGCTGATCACAAGCTCGAGCGTTCCGTGTGACGTCTGCGCCGGTATCGTGACGGGAATCTCGCGGAGAAACGGCGCGCCGCGATAGGGCCGCAAAAGAACCTTTACATTCACCGTTTCACCCGGTTGCACTTCGCTCTTCTCCGCCCAGGCATTGTCGATCACGGCCCAGCGGCGCTCCGGCAAAGCGCGGATACGCAAATCCACTCGCTTGATCTGCGGGAGTTCATAAGGATTCGAATAAATCTGCGCGAAGTCGCTCTGAACCTCCGTCGCCAGAAAGAATCCTGCGGGGGTGGTGGGGTCGGTGGGCGCGAACAGATTAGCCAAGTGAACCGGCGTATGGCCATTCAGATCGATGTCCCCGTCAAGCTGCAGCGTGGTGCCTTCGCCGTAGATCGGGCTTCCAACAATGCCATTAAACGCGGCGGTAGCCACAAGAACTGCCGTGAGCTGCGGGCTTTCCACCACTTCGAAGTGATACTTGTTTTCGCCATCGGGAGTATCGAGGGTCATATCGACCGGGATCATGGGCGGTCCTGCTCCCAATGTCCCGCCAATCGCGGTCTGCCGGTCCTGCGTAAGGGTGCCGATCACTTCGCCTGTGGTCATCACTTTCGTGGAAGCAGCCGAGGAAGCCAGGGTCATCAGCACGTGCGCTCGTGACAACGGCATCTTGACGTTGCCGAATCCGAAAAGCGGATGGCCGCAAGCAAGTATCTGGTTGGCCTCGACGGTAGTGACAGTGCAGCCTGACGCCAGGGAAAGATCGCCGCGAATCAGGTCGATGCCCACCATGTCGCCCGGCTTGAGCTGCGCGTCCGCGGGCGAGGGAGGCGCGGTGCCGCCGGCCATAACCGTCATGCCCCAGGAAGCGAACTCCCTGCTAAAGCGCGCGATTGTTGCGGGGTACAGACCCGACGCGATCAGCGGAGTCTCGATCGGGATCAAGAATTGGCCGGTGCCTGCGGCGGTCCGTTCAACAAAGCCGGTGGGAACAGAGACGTGCGGGGTGTTTATAGCTTGGCGGGATGCATCAATGCCGGCGGCGTCACTGCTCGGCGGCGCCTCTGGAAAATGCTCCACTTTGAGCATGTCGGCGATAGGTGTGACGCCCGCGATGGCGTCTTTGGTGAACGTGCCGAGCTTAAGGGATAGCGCTCCGGCCAATTTCCCATCGAAATACACTGGGCTGCCGCTCATCCCCGCAACAACGCCATCTTGAGCGGCCTTATCTCCGAGCAATTTCACCAGAATGATGTCCTGCTTCGGTCCGAGGGCGTTGTTCATCACCCCGATCACTTGCAAATCGATTTTTTCGATCTGATCGCCGTCGAAAATCGTGTAAGCCACGCCACTCATCCCGGGCTTCACCTGGTCGAGCGGAAAGATCGCGGGATCGTCCGCGGCGTGCAACGGCGCGACCAACGCAAGGCACAGGATAGCGATCGCAAATAAAACGAGTCTCAAGGGCGCAGAGGGCATGAGAAATCCATCATACCTGTCGGGAAGGTACGTAGCAAATCTCGTACTGGAGCGGCTGCCGAACAATTAGTGCTCTCCCAAAGGCACTTCAAAGAATATAAGCGGCTTCTTCGAAGGCACAATCGTCACATCGGGCACATACAGACTCGACTTGGCGGTGAGCGAAAAATCGCCATCGACATTGAAGAAGAGAAAGCCGTGAATCATTCCCATGGGAGGGACGATATCGGCGTCGAGCGCGAGAGGCTGCAGAATATCCAGCATCTTTTGGGTCTTGCTATCCGCACCGGTTGAGACACCGATCGGAAATCGTCGCGCCGTTGGAGCGGGAGGCCCGTTGGGATGAGCGATCGTCTTGGCGACGTCCTGGGCAGTCAGAGAGTCCACGCCTTCGAGTTGGCCGCCGCTGTGGTGAATATCGAGCTGGATCGTATCCAAGTCGATGTGTATCGGGCTGCTTGTTTCGTTGCGCAAGAATACTTCGACTGGCAGAATGCCACGCGGCAGCGGGTTTGCTTTGCCGAACTTTTGCTTTGCGCGAGCCGCGTCGGTATATGGATCGGCCGATACGGTCATTCCACCATGATGATCCTCCGGCAGGGATCGTTCGGAATGAGGTGCACTGGCCGAGGCGCTTCCGTTGGTCGCGTTCGATTGGGCAGAGATGTACCCGCACGCCAGACACGTGGCCAGGAGTAAAGCGGCTGTTTTCATCTCAATCTGGTTGTCCGATGCCGCGCCGGTTCCAGGAGTTGCGCGCGCATCTGACGGGGATGCCAACTATAACGCGAATCGAAGGGGCGACGATAGTCGAGCGAGCTATGCACTCGGGGCTGGCGCTGCAGCTTGTTATATCGGCGCCGAGAGCACGCGGAATCAAAGCTTGACACGCCAGCGGCGGCTGGTGTATCGCTTCGCCGAGACAGGAGACATCCTATGGCAAGCCGCAGAGAGTTCCTTCAACTGGGAATGGCAGCTCTTGCCTTACCCATCACGGTGCACCCTCCCTTTTCAGCAACGCCGGCGATCAAGCCTGCAAGCGACACCTCCGTGGGACTCTACAAAGCGGTGTTTGACGAGAGATTCTCGGAGAGCGTGGCTTTTGCGGAAGAGGTGAAGGCGCTTGGCAAGCCGGTGGTCCACGGAATCAAGGGCGACATCACCGACCTTTGGTTCCATGAGCTGCACGCTCTGTGGAAGCGCAAACCGGTTGCGGTCGCAGGGCTGACTGGGCACGGTGCGGTTTTTTGCCTGGAACGGTTGGCGTGGGATCACCGGATGCGCGTAGTCTACCGCGGCGAGCATCAGCGTTTGCCGGACGGACGCATGCAACATTTGCTTTCGGGCCCGCCGAGCATGCTGCACGAGGCAGAGGACTTGAACAGCAGCGGCGCGGACTGGCCGGAGCTGATCGCGAGGCTGGTAACTCGATGCCCCGTTGTGCGGCCGCGCACTACAGAGGCGACTATTGTGGGTGCTGTGGCTCCGCGAACGGATAATCCGGACCCGCTGATCTCGTGGGTAATCGCTTCCCGGACGGCATAACAATAAATTCCAAGCAGATAGGTCAGGATGGCTGGATGCGGCTTCCACCTGGTGTAAATGCCAAGGACTTTTCCGACGCGCTGAAGCAATTTTCCGAGGCGGTGGGGAAGGACTGGGTATTCACATCCGACGAGGACGTGAATCTCTATCGCGACGCCTACTCGCCGTTCTGGCACGAGGACGAAGATCCGGTACCGTCTGCGGCCGTCGCACCGATCAACGTGGAGCAGGTGCAACAGGTTGTTCGCATCGCCAACACCTTCAAAATTCCCATCTGGACGATTTCGACGGGCAAGAACCTTGGCTACGGCGGGGCCGCGCCTCGACTTTCGGGATGCATGGTCCTGGACCTGAAGCGAATGGACAAAGTTTTGGAAGTGAACGAAAAGAACGCGTACGCGCTGGTCGAGCCGGGCGTGAGCTATTTCGACCTCTATCGCTACATTCAAGACAAAGGTTTGAAAGTTTGGATCGACACGCCCGATCCAGGTTGGGGCAGCCCGATCGGAAACTCGCTGGACCGCGGCGGAGGCTACACGCCGTTTCGGGATCATTTCGATGCTCACTGCGGAATGGAAGTGGTGCTTGCAAATGGGGAGATCGTGCGCACCGGCATGGGCGCATTGCCTACGGCCAAAACGTGGCAGCAATATCGATACGGCTTTGGACCCTATATCGACGGCATGTTTTCGCAGTCGAATTTTGGAGTCGTCACGAAGATGGGATTCTGGCTGCTGCCGCAGCCGGAGGGATATCGGTCTGGCACAGTCTCCGTCGCGAAGCACGACGATTTGGTGCCGCTGGTCGACACGCTCTCGTATTTGATGAATTCGAGCATCGTGCAGGGCACGACCACGGTGGGAAGTCCGCTGCTGATGTCGATCGCGCGATCGAGCGGGATGGGTGGCGCGGCGCTGTTGACGACGCCGAAAAGCCCGTCGATTGCGGACCTGGAAAAAATCGGGCAGGAAAAGAACCTGCCTTACTGGAATTGCGAACTGCACTTCTATGGACCGTCAAAGGTGGTGGACGCGCAGTGGGAATATGCAAAGGAAAAATACTCCGTTATTCCGGGCGTGACGTTTCAGGACGGCCAGTCGCTGCGGTTTCCGCTTTCCGCCGATCAGATCGAACACGTGCCGAAGCGCCAGTTTGGTATACCAAACCTCACTGTTTTCGGAATGATGGGACGCACGGAAGGCCACATGTGGTTCTCGCCCATCATTCCCATGAGCGGCGAGGCTGTGTTCGAGGCGCAGCGCGTGTTCGGCCAGGCGTACGCGGACATGGGCGTGCCGCCGGCGGAGACAACCTTCGTCTTCCCGTCGTCATTCTTCCCGCGATCCTTCGTGGTGCTTTGCGGCTTTCCGATCGCGCACGACGTCGAAAAGAATCGGAAGAACCGGCAGATTTTCAAGCGCCTGGTGGAAGTCGCGGCGCAACACGGCTGGGGAGAATATCGAACCCACACGGCGTTCATGGACACGGTAGCGAACGTGTATTCGTATAACGACCACGCCTTGCTGCACTTTCACGAGACGGTGAAGGATGCGGTCGATCCCAATGGAATTTTGTCGCCAGGCCGATGCGGCATCTGGCCAAAACACATGAGAAAGGCCAAGGCATGAGATACGCGAGAATTTTCCTGCTGGTGGCGCTCAGCGTCGCTTTCGCGGCGCAGGCTTTTGCGGCGCCGGATGAGTCGCAGCTTGATCGAGGCCACCGCGTGTACCAGAAGTGGTGTTATCCGTGCCACGGTCCTGGCGCAGACAAGCCGGGCACAGCATCGCTGGCAGCTCGCGGGCAAAAGCCGGCTGTTTTGGAGGATCGCACCGACCTGACTCCTGCGGCGATCAAGATTTTCGTGCGGCACGGCGTGCTGTACATGCCCACGTTTCGCAAGACCGAGATCAGCGATGCCGATCTGGACGCGATCGCGGCATACCTGACGCGCAACAACAAGAAGTAACGCTAACCGTTTTTCACCGGCCTTCGCGTTTAGGAGCAGCTAACGATGTTGCCTCCCGGTGTGAGTGCGGCTGATTTCGAAGCTGCGCTCAAGCAATTTCAAGAAGCCGTCGGCAAGGAGTGGGTGTTCACCAGCGATGAGGACGTCGCTTTGTATCGCGATGCGTATTCTCCGTTCTGGGGCGAGAAAGACGAGATTCTCGTGTCGGCCGCCGTCGCGCCGGAAAGCGTCGAACAAGTGCAGAGCGTCGTGCGGACCGCCAACACCTATAAGATTCCGATCTACACGATATCGACCGGCAAGAACCTGGGATACGGCGGATCAGCGCCGGTTCTCTCCGGCAGCGTGGTTCTCGATCTGAAGCGCATGAACCGGATCTTGGAGGTAAACGAGAAGAACGCATATGCGTTGGTGGAACCCGGAGTCAGCTACTTCGATCTGTACCGATACATTCAAGACAAAGGGCTGAAGCTTTGGATCGACGTGCCCGATCCGGGTTGGGGCAGCCCAATTGGCAATTCTCTCGACCGCGGGGGCGGATATCTGATGGCGCAGTATCGAAACCATTTCGATTCCCACTGCGGAATGGAGATCGTATTGGCCAACGGCGAAATCCTGCGCACGGGCATGGGAGCCATGCCAGGCGCTCAGACTTGGCAGGAATACAAGACCGGTTTCGGCCCGTGGATCGACGGCATCTTTTC
>JASHRI010000197.1 GCA_030037435.1 Candidatus Acidiferrales bacterium
ACCGGGCTTCCCATCCACTTCCATTCCTCGATGATCTGCGGGTCGGCCTCAAGGATAATGCCTTCGCCAGCCGCCTCGGTTGCGACGAGAATCTGGGTGCCGCCGTCCAAAAGACCATCCTTGAATTGCTGCTCTGCGTGAAGCCGGGTGCCGGGTTCGTCGCGTGAGCCGATGTGCATTCCGCCGTGAATCGTGCCGACGACGAATCCCCACTCTCGGAGTTTCTTCACAAGATAGTCGAGCGTGTCTTTGAACTCCGTGAAGAGCAAGAGCCGCTGGTCGGGATGGTCGAAGAAACCCTCCTCTCGCAAGAGGCTGTGAAGACGAGACAGCTTGGCCTCTTGACCGCTGTCCTCCACTCTCTGCGCGTGTATGGCGAGTTCGTTGAGTTGGCCAATCTCTTCTTTCACCTGTTCAGGGTTCCGAGCGATGGTCACCGCCGCGATGATGTCTTCGAGCCGCTCACGCTCGGAGTCTTCCATCTCGTCGAGTTCTTCCATGTCAGGAAGGTCAGGGGGAGCGAAACGGGCGATTTCCTGTGCCTTCTTCAAATTGTCTGCTAGACGCTTGGCACGGTTTTCGAGAGAACGTCGGAGGGCGTGAGTGCTGGAGGCGAGCCGCCGCTGGTACAAGGCCATCAAGAAACGGATTGCGCGGGCGCGAGGGTCATCTCCAGCGGCTGCGGCCCGGTGGGACTGGCTCTTCACGAAATCGGTGACTTCGCGGTACAACTCGTCCTCGATGCCGTCGATGTGAAAATCGACGGTGTGAGGGATGCGCTTCGTGAAAATCTTCTTCTGTTCCCATTTGCCGTCCGGCGTACGCTGCGGGAAGTAGACCATCGCTTCTTTCGTCCGCCGTAGATAAAAGGGCGCTTTTCGTTGCCCCATCGCCTCGCGGATTGACTTCACGTCCGCGTAGGCGTCTTGGTCGAGCAGTTGCAAGAACAGAGAGAAGTTCGCCGGGTCGCCCTTGTGCGGTGTCGCCGTGAGCAACAGGAAATGGTCGGAGGAATCCCGGAGGAGTTCCCCGAGCGCGTACCGAGCGGTTTTCTTTGAGGGTGGACTCCATGACATCCGATGGGCTTCATCGACGATGACCAAATCCCATCGAACCTGTCTCAACCCCGGCAAAATGTTCTCGCGCTTGGCCAAATCCAGCGAAGTAATGACCTGAGGCGTCTCCAACCACTGGTTGATGCCGAACTGCTCTCGAATCTGGTCTCCCTTGAGAACGACGAATTTCTCGTCGAACTTGTCTTTGAGTTCGCGCTGCCATTGGAAAGTCAAGTTCGCAGGGCAGATGACGAGTATTCGGTCGGCAAGCCCTCTCAGCTTCAATTCGCGGATGAGCAGCCCAGCCATGACCGTTTTGCCCGCGCCTGCATCGTCAGCGAGCAAGAAACGAACACGAGCCAGCTTGAGCAGGTAGTCGTAGACCGCCTCTAATTGATGGGGCAGCGGGTCAACGCGGGAAATGGACAGGCCAAAGTAAGGGTCGAACTCGTAAGCGATTCCGAGAGAGTACGCTTGTATGCCGACCTTGATGAGATGTCCGTCTCCGGCATAGGTGGGAATCACGCGTGAGGCTTGAAGGCTCTCGATGTCCTTCCGGGTGAGGGTGACCTTTCTAAATCTCTCGGTGCGGACGCCCGAAAGCCCGACAGTCCAAGAGTCAGAACCGTTCTGGCGAACGGTCTCGACCCGCATCGGCTCGTTGAACAGTGCACCGGAGACAATCTGACCCTCCGCGAGCGGCAGGCCCGAAGCAGACGTTGGCGTTTCCGTCGATGACATGAGTACGTATCTTATACTCAGCCACTCCGGGAATGAAAACACCGAAGCAGATTGTTGCTTTGTAACCGGGCGTGCTAGAACGTCAGCCAGTCATGCGGGGGTTGGTTGCGTTCGCGGGCATGCTCGGCATCGCAGCCTTGCCCTGTAGCCACCGGAACACAGCCCACGTCGCTTCAAGGTCTTCTTGATTATAGGCGAGGATTTCGTCCATCAACTCGTTGCGTTTTTCCTCATCGCTCGTCTCCGTCGCCTCGATGAACTTCGCCATCGCCCATTGACCGTTGCCCTCTGGCAGCTTGCGCTCGTACTTAACGTGCTGCTCGATGACCTTTAAACTGAAGCTTGGCACGGGCAGGATGGGCAACCGGCGAACCGTTGCGAGAATAATCGACACGGATACGGCGGTAGCGATGCTTCGAATCGAGTCGTTGATGCAGTCGGATTGCCGTCGCCACGGTGCAACTCTCCATTGTGAATAGTACTGGTCCCGCGAAAATTCGCAGGCCAGTTTTTTTCGCAATGGGCAACTGATGGGCAACAGTTTGGGTAACAGTTGCAGCCTACCCGTGTTTTTATTGGCTTTTTAGAGGATTGGTAGCGCTAACGGGAATCGAACCCGTATTTCGGCCTTGAAAGGGCCGCGTGCTAACCGTTGCACCATAGCGCCGCGGAAACGCGCAAAGAAGAGATTTTATTATCCGGGAAAGCTGGCACGTTGACAAGGCACACCGCGGGCCGCCTGGTGAATCCACTAGAGCACACCCATATCGATTCGGCGGTTCCGTTCCGAAACCGTATCCAAAATCCACTGGTGTGCGTCAAATGGTTGTGGGAAGATTCAGGTTTGTGCAGAGCCTGGCAAGGTTGGCGGGCGATGCGGTTTACATTTAGACAACGGAAGGAACCTGATGGGCATATCGGTATCTGTTTTCGCGGTTTTTCTGGCGGGACTGCTTTCGTTTCTCTCGCCGTGTGTCCTGCCGCTCGTGCCAGGATACGTCTCGATGCTTTCGGGCATCGGCGTAGAGCAGTTGAAAGAAGGCGAGGGCGGTGCGGGCCGCTTGCTCAGCACCGCGGTGGCGTTCATCATCGGCTTCTCGATCGTGTTTATCACATTTGGCGCCACGGCCAGCGCGGTTGGCTCCTTTCTGCTGCGCAACAGGACGCTGCTTGCGCCAATTGCCGGTGCGCTGATCGTTCTTTTTGGGCTGCATCTGATCGGCTGGCTGGCAAAGATCAGCGTCAAGCTCGGATTCGTCATCGCGGGCATTTTGATTCTTGCCGGAGTGATTTTGAACGTGCGGCAGAGCGCGGATGTGCACCACGTAATCCTGCCGGTGCAGTTCTATGCGATCTCTCTGATCTTCCTGATCGGGCCAACGCTCACGCGGTGGCTGAACCGGGATATCCACCTGCGCAACGTGGGCGGTGGCAGCCAGCCGGGAATTATCAGCGGATTTTTGATGGGCTTCGCATTCGCATTCGGATGGACGCCATGCATCGGACCGATCCTGGGTGGAGTTCTGGCACTGGCCGCGACGAAAAACACCGTCGGGGAGGGCATTCTTTTGCTCGCGTGCTATTCGGCCGGCCTGGCGATTCCATTTCTCGCGTTCGCCGTCGGGATCGGGCGATTTTTGAAGTTTTACCAGCGGTTTCGCCGGTACCTCCACGCCGTCGAAGTGGGCAGCGGAGTGCTTCTCCTCGCAATCGGGGTGCTGATCTTCGCGAACGATCTGGCTTGGCTCAGCGGCAAGCTAAC
>JASHRI010000198.1 GCA_030037435.1 Candidatus Acidiferrales bacterium
ATGGAATGACGCTTGACCTTCCGCAGCCCGGAGAATTGCGGTGCTGCTGATAGCTCACGTGGGTGATAAGCTTCCGGGGCGCGCTAAGCACCGTCGGAAAGGAGCGCGTGAGGGGGACCAACGTGATTATTCCGGATGGGTGGTTTAGCGGCAAAGAGGCTGAGCTGAAGAGTACTCCGGAAGCTGATTGGATCCGAATTGAAGGTGAGACGGAATTCTGTGTCAAGGACGGCAAGATCATCTCTGGAACGGACTACGATCAGCGAGACCTGCAATACGTTTACGACTTGCTTCGCACACGAAATCGAAAATGAGAATCCCAGCTCTCCTGGTGCTCTCGGCGGCGCTCGCGGGATGCAGTGGGCATTCCTCGAAGAAAGACATCGCCATGGTAGCGAAAGGTGCGGATGGCGCCGTTGTGTCGATTACGATGTTAGACGACAACGGCCAGCCGATTACTCAGGGGAGCGGTTTCGTCATCAGCAAGGACGGTCGCATTGTGACCAACTATCACGTTATCAAATCCGGTAGTTCCGCTATTGTGAAGCTGCCTAACGGCGCGTTCTTTACCGTGGATGGCGTCCTTGCGTTGGACAAGGACCGCGACATCGCGGTCATCAAAGCCCACGGAGATGATTTCCACACGGTCCCGCTTGGTGATTCGAGTCGAGTCGGGGTTGGGGACGAAGTCATCGCAATCGGTAACCCGCTGTCGCTCGAATCCACCGTATCGAACGGCATTATCAGCGGATTACGTACCGTCCGGGAGGAACGGGGCGACTTCCTGCAGGTCACCACGCCGATCTCGCCCGGCAGCAGCGGCGGCCCATTGTTCAACATGGAAGGGCAGGTGATCGGAATCACTACGATGTATCTCAACGGCGGCGAAAATCTAAATTTCGCGATCCCGATCAACGATGCGAAGGGCCTGCTTGCAACTAAATTCTCTAAAGCACAGGCTTTTCCAGTGGAAGCAGGCGCACCGCAGCGAGAGCTATTGCTTCCGCCCAACGCGACGGCTACGCCAAAGGAGGTTGCTGTCCCGCCGAGTGCTACCGCTCCAGCTGCATCTGCAATGCTATCGGAGACTTTGCAATGGCTTAGCGGAGCCTCAGAAGAAGAATCGGGAGACGGGAATAACCACATAACCTTCGCGAGCGATAGCCGGGATAGCTGCTCCGTGACTATCACAGAGACCCGGGTCGAGGCGGGCCCAAACTTTTGGATTAAGGAGTCGTTTTCGCTCGCCGACATATCCAAGTGGAGAACCTCGCCCAGGGCGAATTCGCGAAGATCTTCGCTGGACGGGCCGCTGTCCGATTCCACACAAGGAACTACGTTAAGAAGATAATCCACAGTTCGAGAGGACCGTTCTTTCCCGGAGGCCCTTTGTTGGAAAAGCCGGAGGAGATTCCGACATCAGACTACGCCGTATTTACCAACGACTGGTTTGCGCGGCGGTTCGCTAAAGCCTTCCGCCGTGCGGTAGACCTTTGCGGTGGCAAAAGGTCATCGTTCTGAAAACAGGGCCAATCCGTGTCAGTTCGAGCCAGCGCGAACGAGAATGCGGGGGTGCAGTCCCAGCGCTTCGGCATAGGTGATGAGAGTCTCGAAGCTGAATTTCGAGATTCTCCCGGTCATTAAATCGCTAATTCTTGGTTGTGGCTCGTCCAGGCGCTTTTGCAAGTCCGCTTGAGAGTATCCGCGCTTCTTGATTGTCTTCACGATCTGCGAATGCAGCTCGGACTTCATCTTCAGCGAGGCTGCTTCTTCGGGGGAGAAACCGATTTGCTCGAACACGTTACTTTTCATATCTGGCCGCTTGATTGGTCACGCCGATATTTTGCCAGAGAAGGAATGATTTGCGGAGAGGCGATTCGGTAGCTCATGGATGGTGTGGCGTGGGTGCGGATTTCGATGTCCAGCCGGATTCATCGTCCGCTTCAGGATCGGCCTGCGCATCGACGAGCTAGCGCATTGCAAGGATTATCGGAACTACATTCATCCACAAAAGGAGCTTTCTCACGGCATTTCGCTAACAACGCTAGATGCCCAGATCTCGTGGGAAGCGGGCAAGAGCATTTCGCGCCAATTGCTGCAGTGACGACCAGTTAGTCCAGTTCGGGCGAGGGGAGAAATTTATTGGACGAATATGGCGAAATTCCATCCGGAGGCCGAAGGTTCGGGAGGCGCCAACGGATGGGCAGCGCGGTTTGGTCCGGGACCGCTGGAACGCGCGAATCTGAATGGACGCCACGAGTCACCACGGTCGACAGCCGCGTTTCTCGCGATGATGAAGTTCGGCGGGACGGACGTGGCGTACGGCAGAAGCGGAACGTCCGTTTGAAAATATTTTCGATATGCAGAGATCCAATCGCTCGAGATGTCGTGCTGTGCGACCGCCAGGCTGACTTGTCCATTGCAGACCAGGTGATGGAGGTGGTCCTCCAACTGATCTTTGACATAGGAATTCCACACCGTGCGGTAACGAGGTTCCGGCCAGAGGTTTCGAATGTCGTCGGAGCCTCCCAGTCCCGGCGTGACCAGGTGGTCGATTTCGTAGTCCGAGGCCGGAGCTCCAGCGATTCCATATTCTCGAAAGACCTGTTGCCGGAGGCTGGCCGAAACTCGGCGGATGACCTGATCGTGTTCCGACGAGCAGATACTTGCCAATGAGACCGACTGGGTCGCGCCTGGCGTGAGAGCCGGATTGGGGAGCGCCGCGGCATAAGTGTTGGCACTTACATCGCCTTCATGCGCTCGAACCCCGTGATACAGAAATCTCGCTCCTAGAGCGAGCAGAAGGACGAGACCGGCGGCGTAGGCCAAGACTTGGGCGCTCGGCGCGAAGCTCCATCGCCGGAGCGGACGGGGACTCGAAGTCCGCGCCATCTCCGCCAGGCGCACTTTGAGCTGAGCACGCGCTCGATCGATGGGCGGCAGCTCCGGCCCCAAGGATTCGCGCGTCAGGCGTACGACGTCTCCAATCGTACCTTCGATCGTGGCCATCCTCGTGCGGCAAGCCCAGCAGGCTCCGAGGTGCGCGCGAATTTGACCCAGACGGCGCTCGGAAAGCTCGCCATCCGCGGCTAACAGCAACTCTTCATCCGACAAGTGAAAGCGGTTCTTATTCATGGCTACGTTCCATCCACATCCATCATCCGTGCGAGCGACTTGGTAAGGGAGTTCGAAACTGATCCGAGCGACATGTCGAGTACGGCTGCTATTTCCCGATAGCGCAGACCCTCCGCACGCAGTCGCAGACAGCACCGGTCCTTTTCCGGAAGCGCGCGAAAGACGGATAGCAGCCGTTCTTGTCTCTCGCTGGCTGACACGCATTCTTCCGGATTCCACGCGGGATCAAGCTGTTCCTCAGCGGGGGCCCGTCTGGGTTCGCTGGCCTCAAGGGATTTCTGATTGGCCTGGCGCCGCTTCAGCGCAAGATTATGAGCAACGCGGAAGACCCAGCCTCGGAGGTTGTCACGCGGCTTGCCCATCTGAAGATGGCGGAGCAAGGCCAGGAACACCTCTTGTGTGACTTCCTCCCCATCGTCAGAAGCCAAGCCAAACGACAAGACGTAGCGAAGAGCCGGCTCGCGCAATTCGTCAAACAAGCGCAGAACCTCGCATTCAACTTCCGATGGTTTGCGCGCAGGAGCAACCGCAACGGCCTCGCTGAAGGCGAGGTGCTCCACCGGACTCGTACGATACGTCGACATGTCGCTCTGTTTGTATATTCCGCCGCGGGCTTTCTTGTTCAGGCTTTTTCGAGCGCATGAGGGCGGAGGGAGTTGGAGGAGCCTCGGCGTCATCCAGACCAGGCATCTGCAAAAAACCCTGAACAAGGACGCCGTCCCCGGAATATCTCTTTGTAAGGGCAATCTTATTCAACCAGGGGGGATGATGGCGCGTCAGGGTTCGTGCAAGTCCGCGGGGGGCATCGGTCGGAGCAGCTTGGGGATAGGAATTCAATTTACCGCAGCGGTTCTACTCGCGCTGTTTGCATTTGGTGTGACTGCCGTCTACGCGCAGTCGAACACTGGGGAACTGCGCCTGAAAGTGACGGACGCCTCTGGCGCGGCCATAGCGAAGGCCCCGGTGACGCTGCGAAGCGAAGGCAATCAGTACAACAACACGCTGGTGACGAACGATGCCGGCCAGCTGGACGTGACTCGACTAGCGTTTGGAAAATACGAGGTTGAGATCCAGCAAAAGGGATTTGCGCTGTTTTCGGAGACGGTTGAAATTGATTCCCAGCTACCCACAGACGCCAGTGCCGTCCTACAAGTGTCCTCGGTGGCCGCGCAAGTGACGGTGACCACGAACGATACACTCATCAACCCCGACCAAGCGGGATCGGTCAATCTAGTTGGCAGTTCGAATATCGAAACTCGTGTCTCATCCATTCCCGGACGCTCTATCCAGGACCTCGTGAATTCGCAGCCGGGCTGGCTCTACGAAGGGAATGCCGTTCTTCATCCGCGTGGGTCCGAATATCAGACGCAGTTTGTAGTTGACGGAGTTCCACTGACCGACAATCGCTCGCCGAGCTTTGGCCCGGAGCTCGAAGCCGACGATGTGGATTCAATCAGCATTTACACGGCGGGCATCCCTGCCGAATATGGGCGAAAAATGGGCGGCGTGGTTGAACTCAACACGCTGGAGGATACGACTCCAGGATTTCACGGAGAGGCAGTCCTTTCTGGAGGCAGCTTTGACACGGCGGGAGCCTTCTTCAAGGGTCAGGAAGTTTGGGGAAAGAACACTTTCGATTTCAGCGCGAGCGGCGACGCGACGGCCCACTACCTGAATCCCGTCGTCACCAACAATTTCACGAACCGCGGAACGATCGGCGATTTTTCGGTCGGGTACGAGCGCGACTTCACTCCGAACGACCGGCTGACAATGAGCGTCCGCCACGAACTCTCACGTTACGAATTGCCCAACGAAACGGTGCAAGAGCAAGCTGGACAGCTGCAGACGGCCGACAACTTCGAGACCATGGGAATCATTTCCTACCAGCACATCTTCTCGTCGCACGCGGTGGGCGACATTCACGCCATGGTCCGCGACAACTCGAACGACTTCTATTCCAACGCGAACTCGACGCCGGTGATCCTTACCCAGCACAACTGGTTTCGCGAAGGCTACGTGCGCGGAACCTTTACCCTCAACCACGGGCATAGCGAGTGGAAGGTGGGCTTCGAGTCCGACAACACGTTCCTAAATGAGAACACGAAGTATGTCATCACCGACGCTTCGCAGTATGACGACAGCACTCCCTGCCAGTCCGGCAGTATCGATGACCCCGTGGACCTTGGCCCTTGCACGTTCCAGTTCATCGCCAACCGCCCCGATTTAGAGCAGTCGGCGTTCATTCAGGATCTCTATCACGCGGGAAATTGGACGATTAACGCGGGCGTGCGCTGGGATCATTACCAACTGCTGCTCAATCGGCAGGCCGTCGACCCTCGCTTTGCGATCTCGCGCTACTTTCCTTCCACCGGAATTCTGCTGCATTTTTCGTACGACCGCATCTTCCAGACTCCATCATTTGAAAACATCCTGTACTCAAGTTCGCCGGAAGTGACGGCGCTTTCGAGCGACTTCCTCCGCCTGCCCGTTGAACCCTCGGAAGGCGATTACTATGAAGCCGGCCTGACCAAGGCGTTCGCCGGAAAACTGCGGTTGGATGCAAATTATTTTCGGCGCTTGGTGAGCAACTACGCGGACGACGATCAGATCGATAACACGACGATCAGTTTTCCGATCGCGTTTCGCAATGCCGTTCTCTACGGAGCCGAGGGAAAGCTTGAGCTAACGCCCTGGGGCGGGTTTTCCGGCTTCTTGAGCTATTCCTATATCGTCGGCAACGTTTGGAACCCCGTTACTGGCGGACTCTTTCTCGGCGACGATGCCGATGCAGCCGAGACGGCGACCAGCGGACACTTCCCCGATTCACAAGATCAGCGCAATACGGTTCGCGGGCGGCTTCGGTACCAGGTCGCGCCGAGGCTGTGGGTTGCAGGCGGCATCCAGTACGACACCGGCCTGCCGTTCGACTTTGAGTGCGATCCGAGCCTGACGCAGCAGCAGTGCATCGCCGGCGAGGCTCAGATCTACGGACAGGACGTAGTGAATCGAATCAACTTCAACCGGGGCCGTATTCTGCCGTCGTTTCAGGTGGACGCTTCGGTAGGCGCGGATATTTACAAGTCCGAGCGCTTTAACGTGCATCTTCAAGCCGACGGGGAAAACCTGACCAACGTTATAGACGTGATCGATTTCGGCGGGCTCTTCTCGGGCAATGCCATCGGGCCCTCGCGGAGTTTTGCCTTGCGCCTGCAGACCGATTTCTAGGAGGCGATGGGTTCTCGGTTTAGAAAGGAGATGGCACGCTCCGACATAGCGGAGTTTGCAGCGGGTCGTAAGAAGATTTTTTCTTGGGCGGAAAGGAAATGCAATGGGTACGAACAGCAGAAGGATAGTTTTATCTTCGATCATCGTTCTTATCGTGGCAGCAGCAGTCGCCGGGGTAGTGGTATGGGATGAATATTATCGTGTTCCCACGAACGTCGCGTATGTGACCGAAGAGAACGGCAAGATCGACATAATCGATTTGGCCACGATGAAAGTGGTTCGCTCGGTGCAGCCCGCGGACGTGGCGCCGCGAGGCGAGGGAATCACGGACGACGGAAAATATTTGATTACCGCTGATAAGGACTCATCCGACATCGCGGTCTTCAGCACGCCGCGGCTCAAGCTCGTGGCCCGAGAGCACATTGGCGATAATCCGGAATTTATCAAACTGGATCCGGCGGGCGATCGCGTCTTCGCTACGTTCGAACCTGGATCATCGGGCGGTCCCCCCTCCCCCAATGCCGCCGCCGACGATGATGACGATGACGCGAACGAACCGCCGGCCCAGATTGCGTCATTTCACGTGGACACTTGGACTCCGGGGCCAGTTTCAACCGCCGGACAGGAGACGGAGGGCCTGGAGTTCTCGCCCGACGGCAAGTATCTGCTCGTAGCCAATGAGGCGCAGAACAATATCGGCATTTTTGATGCCAAAACAGGCGCCCACGTCCGTGACGTCAACCTGAAGCCGTACGGCCTGCGCCCGCGCGACATCAAGATTTCGCCGCAGCACACATTCTATGCGGTGACGATGGAGGCTTCTGGCACGCTGCTGAAGATGGACATGGATTTCAATGTACTCAAGTCCGTTTCGACAGCGGCGAAGCCGTATGGCGAATCGTTTGATCGCGCCGGGAAGCGCATTTTCGTGGCAGCAGCGATGGCGCAACTGCTCCAGGTGTTTGATGCGGATTCACTGAATCTAATCGCCGAAATTCCGATTGGAAAGCGCTGCTGGCATTTTACGTTCACCCCCGATGATTCGAAGATTCTGCTGGCTTGCGGCAGGTCGAACAACATCGTGATCGTCGATCCGAACTCTTACAAGCAGATCGGCACAATCGAGGGCATCAATTTGCCTTGGGGTATCGTCACCTATCCGAGATCGTTCGGCAGCCTGGGCCTACCATAGATCGGCGAGAGCCCAATCCCACCCTCTCCGCTAATCTCATCGCGCAAACCGGAAGACGCCCGGGCGGGCACGGCATGCCATGTCCCTACGGAGGCGAAGGCAAAATCTGCCGGCCTGAAGGCCGCCGCTACGAAGGCAACAGCGTAGATGCAGCGCGGCCCTTCCTGCGTCAGGGTAGGCTAGAGAGAATTCAGAAAGGCGATGAGTTCATTCTTCTCCTGCTGGGTGAGATTCATCTGGAAGCGGAGATTGTAGAAATTCACCAGATGAACGAGATCGGGCGCCGAGCCATTGTGAAAATACGGCGCCCGGGCCGCAAGACCGCGAAGAATTGGTCCCTTCACGCGATTCACGTCGCTGCAAAGCCCGGAAATTAGAGCCTTGCCCGGATCGCTGGTATAGATCGGCACGTCGGGCGCACCGGAAAACGGATCGGGGCAGCCGTCGATCTCGAATATCGGCAGTTTGGCGACGTTCAGCTCGGTTAGCGCGTTGGCGACAATTGGATCCTTCTCCTGGCCCGGGTCGTGCATGGTTCCTATATCGAGCGGCAGCGGCAAAGAGTGATTGCCGACGTTTGGAGCATCGTGGCAAGTGCTGCAGGTACCTTGAAAGGGCGGAACGGGCACAGTGCCGACGGCGGAATTGTCGTTTAATCCGCGGACCGATTCGATGGTGAGCGGGAAGGTGTTGAAGATCGTCTCGCCCGCGGCGATCATTTTCAGATTTTGCGCCAGCGGCCCCGAGACCGGCGGACTTGCCCACGGATCGAATATCGTGAAAACAGTTGAATTGAACTTCGCGCCGGTAGGATCGCCACCAAGCACGTCGTTTATTCCGGGATAGTAGTTTTGACCGCTGAGGTTGACGGGCCCACCTTTTGCGCCGAAAGCGGAAAGCAAGCCCGCCTTATCGTGGATGAGCTGCGCGCTGGAAAGGCCCAGCTCGAAATTAACTATTGCAGTTTGCTGCGCCACTGTCGGCGGATTCACGGCCTGCGCATGACCGGTGGTGGCGTCGATGGCCTGCTGCATGAGATCGGCGACCAGATTGGCTTTGAAAGTGGCGCTGCTGGTGAGTGGCTGGTGGGTTTCGCGGCCGTCCCACATTACGGCGCTAAGGAAATTGAGGTTCGTGGCTGGCAGGGGGCGGCGATAGACGGAGATCGTTTGCACGCCATCCGCAGTGACGCTGGCGCAGCCGTAGGGATCGTAGATGGCTCGTATGGTGAACTGAGCGGTCGATGGGAGCGCGAGGCCGACGCGAATCAAGCCTTGGTTCAGAAGGAGGCTGTGGTCCGCGGGATTGGTCGGTGCACCGGTGCCTGGGCAATTTGCGCCGTCGAACTGAGCAAATAGCGGATCGGTGCCGCGGGTCAAGAGGAAGCGGGCTTGGGCGTCAACGACGCTGAGGCCGAATGCGCTGTCAGCGGTATGGCACGTGCCACATGTACGGCCGTTGGTGCCGAGGCTTTCGAAGAACGTATTGCTGCTATTCTCGTTGATCGGGCCGTTCACGTTGTAGGTGGCGACAGCGCCGGTTGGATCGATGATCGGAAACAGGTTGGGAATGACGATCGCGGATACCGCTGAGGCAAATCCCAAGACCGCGAGTCCCACGATCCAACGTTTGCGCCGGGAGATAGTAAGAAACCGCTGGGCTAGGCTGAGCATCGGCACTCCTCTTTCAGGGGCAATACCGCTGGGCGCGAGCGGTTTGGCGGTCGCCAGACCCGGGTCCCCGACAATTCCAGGGAGCGCCCGGGGCGACTCACCGCTTCACGCCCTTTACATCCGCCACTGATCGCAGATTGATGGGTCGAGGTCAATGGAGGCCCGGTGGAAAAAGGGTGGAATTCACATGTAGGTCCAAGTGGCTCAAGGCATGAAGTTTATGTTGCCAAAAGTGACACTTGGGCCCACAATATCGGTACCGTCCCTGGGCAATCTCATGGCTCCAGCGGCCAACTCTTATCGATTCGGCCCCTACGAACTGCGCCTGCGTACGCGTGAACTCTATAAGAACGGGTTAAGGCTGAAACTGCGCCCGCAGCCCTTCCGAGTGCTGGAAATACTGGTGGAGCGGCGCGGCGATGTGGTGACGCGCGAAGAGCTGAAACAACTGCTATGGCGCTCCGAAACATTCGTCGATTTCGAGCAGGGGCTCAACACAGCGGTGAAGGAACTGCGCGCGTCGCTGAGCGACTCAGCCGAGACGCCTCGGTATATTGAAACGGTTCCGAAAGTTGGCTATCGGATCATCGTTCCGGTCGAGGCTGAGCCAGCTGCGGAACCTATCCCCGGCG
>JASHRI010000199.1 GCA_030037435.1 Candidatus Acidiferrales bacterium
AAGAAGGCAACGTAGTCGGCAGTTCCGGGAGAAGCTCATCGTCGCAGAATGCGTGGCGGTTGAGGTTACGCGAGGCCTGGGGTACCCGGGCCGGTGCCCTCATCTCATCCGCCTAGAGCTTAGCGAGCATCGCGAGCGCGACTGCGAGGATGCCGAGACCAATCAGCCTAACCGTAATTATCACTGACCGATTATCCGCGAGCGTCGCATTCGAGCGGATTGTCCAACGGATCATCTTGGAAGGCTGCACTAAGTACAGAATGCCACCAACAGCTAGAAAAACACACCAGAATAGCATACCGAAATTCTCGTCCAGCCATTTTTTGAGCGGACTGACTCCGATGTGCTCTATCTGGTTCGCGAGGATGACTAACATCGCGATGCTGATGGCAAGATAGAAACAGGCATACCCTAGACGTACGAACACACTTCTCGGAGAATACTGATACTCAGGTTTCGCGAATACCCAGCTCACCCGCCCCGTTCGGATGATGTAGACACCCTGGATGAAAAAGAAGGTGGCTCCGACTAGCCACATCAGTACGACAAGCGCCATCGGTCACCCCCTTAGAAACAAACCGAATATGTAACCGCGACCGAGACTCCGGGCACGCCTATCGTTGGTCCGCCCGCCACGCCACTGCCGTTCACCATCACCTGACCGCCGAGCGGAACTGGGTTTAGGCCGACAGAGAGTGATGGACCGTTCAAGATATCGTCGGCTCCGTTGGGGTAATTCTGCCCATTAAACATCTTTCCGTTTGTGAGCGGACCCACCGAGACGTTGTGTCCGCCCGAAGCGCCGATCCCTAAGCCCACACATTTAGCACCGGTCTTTGGGTTATACTCGAAGTCACCCGCAGGTCCCACTCCCGCGCCACCGTATAGCGGATATATCGGAAATATCCAGCTCAAAGTCCAGGGAGAGTTAAGCAGACGGGACCACCACGGTGTTTGCTGGGAATACGTGTATTCAGTTGCGCCGGAAGGCGTCACATCGGCAACTACCTGTCCAGAACTATTGTAGAACGTCTGATACTGTCCCCCGGCCGGGTCTGTTGCGGTCGCTTCGCCTATTTCGCCGTTCTGTATGCCGTCCACCGCGTCTGCCAAGGAGCTGTCGGCTTGGTCCGACCAGTTTCCGTTTTCGCCAAGCTCAATCCATGTGCCACCAGCGTTCTGACAACTCGTGACGGCACCGGTTTCCGGGTCGCCTCCGGAGTCAAAGCTCCCGTCGTCCCACACACATTCCATGCCGGTCGGGTCAGTGAAGGTGGCCGGATTGTTTAGAACGTAGCTATACATATTCCAACTCTGTGGGTTCGTCACATCCGCACCTGCATTGTCTGGATCAGGGGACATGAAGCGGCCCAGAGAGGAGGAGTCGTAGCGGGCTCCGAAGTTATCGAGGTTGGATTCAGGGTCGCGTTCTTTGCCGGTGAATTTGTAATTTTGGGGACAGGTATTCGTATAGGCGCGCTCGCCGCCGAACGGGTAGAAATCAGCGTCGTAGCAAACGTTGCCGGAGGAGTCTGTCATTACGCGCGTCGTCCCGAGCGAATCCGAAAGATAATAATATACCTGCGGGCCTGTATTGATGATGTACGCGGCAGGGGTGACTGTCGAATCGCTGTAGCCAGTGCCTCCCGCCACCGCGTAGAGCGTTTCGCTCGCACCGACCGTTACGGGGCTGCTGTACAGCGTTCCCGTCGTACATCCGCTCGCTCCGTTCGTCGCAGGCGTTCCGGCGGTGCTCCAGCAAATCACTGCTCCGGTGCTAGTGGTCGATATGGTCACGGTTTGCGCGCTCGTATAAGTCCCTGCTACGGGCGAGAAACTCGGAGATGCAGCCGGTGGGGCTACGCTATACGTGTTTGTCACTACGCTGGAGTTCGTGTCGCCAACCAGGGTACCGAGTGCCTCAACTGTCGCGCCGCCGCTGGGAATCGTCAGGCTGAACATGCCACCGGAACTATACGCAGTGGCCGGTGAATTGCACGTTCCGGGGGCGCTCGCTGTCGGCGTTCCGCCGTCCGTGCGCACGCGAAGTTGTGAAATTCGACTGCGCCTGCGGCTAGCGAAGTTTGCTACACTTCATGGGCATGAAAAGCAATTTTAGAGGTAGATTTGCGCAAATTTGGCTAGGGATTGCAGTGATAGCGGGCCTGGCGGCATGCGGCGCGTTTACGGAGGCGCGCGCGCAAGCCGTTGGGGGCTTCACGCCGACTGCAGGAACAAACTCCGCGCAACTGCCGAATATTCTGAAAGCGGTGCGCTTCGATCAGAAGCTCGGCGACCAGGTGCCGCTGGATGCGACGTTCACGGACGAAAGCGGGAAGACGGTGACGTTGAGCCAGTATTTCGGCAAGAAGCCGGTGGTGCTGGTGCTGGCGTATTACCGGTGCCCGATGCTGTGCAGCGAGGTGCTGAGCGGCACGGCGTCTGCATTGCGGCAACTCTCTTTCAAAATCGGGGATCAATTCAACGTGCTGACCATTAGCTTCGATCCGACGGACACGCCGGCGGTGTCCGCAACGACGAAGCAGACATACCTGAAAGAGTATGGCGATCCAGCGGCGGCCACGGGCTGGCATTTCTTGACCGGGCAGAAAAGCCAGATCGACCGCGTGACGGACGCGGTGGGATTTCACTACACGTATATTCCGCAAACCGGGCAGTACGCGCACGCGGCGGGATTGGTGGTGCTGACGCCGGCGGGGAAAGTGGCGCAATATTTTTACGGCGTGCGATATCAGCCGCAGGATTTGCGGCTGGCGCTAGTGCAATCGTCGCAGGAAAAAATCGGTTCGGTGGTGGACCAGATTTTGCTGTACTGCTGCACGTACGATCCGGACACTGGGAAATATCACGCGCTGATTTCGCGCGTCCTGCAAGTCGCCGGCGCACTGACGATCCTGCTGCTCGGCGGCGCGATATTCCTGCTATACCGATGGGACATGAAGCATCGGCGGCCGCCGACGCAAGCGGCGTAGTCGTGGTCTGTCGCGTGGCTCGGTGATTGCGCGGGCAGAACTTGTCTCATAAATGCGTGGGATCGATGCGAGACCGCCCCCTCAGGGGTTAAAACCCCTGATCTTTGGCCTGTTTTCGGCACGGCTGAAGCCGTGCCCTGACGAACAGATCTTCCTTCCACACCCCTGGAAAACCGTGTCCTGACGAACAGCTATTGTGAGATGGCTTCTAGTGCTCGGTGGGCTTGGCGTCGCCCGCGGGTGACGCTGCAATGGTGGCTGCAGTGCTGGCGGACGGCGCGACGGCGGCTGCGGATGATGCGCCGCCATGGGACGCGCCTGAGACGGATGCGTTCGATGCGGAATTTACGCCGGGGCTTGAGGGTACGTTCGCCGCCGGAACTGATGCATTCGGCATGACTGGCTTGGGAGCGGAGACGCCGGCGATATCCGATCCGAGTCCGAGCTTTTGCAGCGTAGGAGCGTCGAGCTTGCCGGTCGAGTCAATGTGATTGGCTGACTGAAATTTCTCAACGGCGTCGACGGTGCTCGAATCCCACTTGCCGGTCGGATCGCCCTGGTAATACCCCTTCCGAGAAAGCGCGGTCTGAATTTCCGAGATTCGCTCGGGCGTTGGGCCTTTCGGCAGTTGCATGCGATTCGAACGGCGTCGCCTGCGATGGTGCTTGTGAGCAGTTGACTTCGAGGTGGACGTCGAAGACGAACTCGTCTGCCGAGCGGGGCTTGGCGCGGCGGACGCACCCGATGGCACGGACAGCGATGCGAATGAAAAGCAAGCTGCGATCGCCAACCAACGCATTAGACTACTCATGGTCTTCTCTTTGACGCCAATTGCTTGTGTTTTGCTGCCAGCCGTGACCGTACTTCTCCAATTATCGACGACTGGAAGCGCGTCTCAAGCCGCGTGAAGCGCAGCGGGACCTATAAGACAACGCGGCGACGTTACTGGGCCGGGACTTGGCCAGCGAGAAAGAGCGTGAGCGCCTGATCGGAGTCGGAACGGCGCGCGATCTTGAATAGCACATCCTGATTGGGCTTGAGCTTGGCCATCTGTGCCCGATAGTCGGCCATGGAATTGACGGGCACGTGATTGATTTCAGTGATCACGTCGCCGCGCGCAAAGCCAGTATCTTCGGCGAAGCTGGCAGGATCGACTTCCGTGACGACGGGGCCGGTCAATTTGCCCATGCCCAGTTTCTCTGCGAGATCCGGCGTGAGCTCTTCGACGTGGAGGCCGAATTGGCTCGGCTCCTCGGTCTGATCGGGCTGTTCTTCCGTGTTCTGCGCGGACTGCGGGAAGATCTTTGTGCGATCGGCGACGGTGAGCGTGATGTCCTTTGCCTGCTTATTGCGGACGTAACGGACTTGGACTGACTGACCGATCGGAGTCTGTGCAATGGGGTTCACAAGGTCGGCGCCGGTGTGCACGGGCTGGCCGTTGACGTTGGTGATCACGTCGCCCGCTTGGAGGCCGGCCTTATCCGCAGGGCTGCCCGGCTCGACGGCTTCGATAACAATGCCGTAGGGCGCGCCCAATTCCTTCATCAGGATCGGATTATTGCTGTTCTCTTCCTGAAAGGTGACACCGATAGAACCGCGCGTGACCTTGCCGTTGGTGACCAATTGATTGTAGACACTGATCGCCGTGTTCGAAGGCAAGGCAAAACCGACGCCTTCAAAACCGCGGCTGCCGGTGTAAATGGCGGTGCTGATGCCGATCACTTCGCCGCTCATGCTGACCAGCGGCCCGCCGGAATTGCCGGGATTGATGGCTGCATCGGTCTGGATAAACCGCTGAAATTGCTTGTTGTCGATATTCGCGCGGTCTTTGGCGCTGACGATTCCGGCGGTGACCGTGGAATTGAGGCCAAATGGACTGCCGAAGGCGAGGACCCAATCGCCAACCTGTACGCCATCGGAATTGCCGAGCTTGGCGACGGGGAGGTCGTGGTCCGCTTCAATTTTTATAACTGCAATATCTGTGTCTTTGTCCGCGCCGATCACCTTAGCGTTGTAATGGGTGGAGTCGCCATCGAGAGCAACCTGAATTTTCGTGGCTCCGTCGATGACGTGATCATTTGTGAGGATGAAGCCCTTCTTATCCACAATTAGTCCGGAACCCAGGCTGCGCTCGGCGTCCGGTGCATCGTCCGGAGAGCTGAAGAAATGATCGAAGTAGTCTCCTCCAAAGGGATCATTGAAACTGTGCGGGGTCTTGCCGGTTTTAGGCTTCTCAATAACCTGCGTGGTGGAGATGTTGACTACGGCAGGGGCCAAATTCTTGGAGATCGCCGCGAATCCGTTGGAGAGCGTGACGGGATCAGGAATAGCCAGCAGACTGGCGCCATTGGTAGCCTGCGCTCGGTTCGCGAGCGTGGGCCGCGAGATGACCGTGCCGAGCAAGACGCCGATTCCGAGGGTGATTACGACGAGGAGGGAGGCGAACACTTTGCGCCGCCGTGCCCAGCTCCACAGCTCTTGAAGTTGGATCCCCATCCCCGTGCTCCTTTGTCCCGGCAAGGAAATCGAGGCTTCAGTATAGCATTGCTTTCAACATCACAAGACGGCGGCGCCATGCGGATGTCTTGATCACCATACCCTGCGCTGCCGAATCGCCGGGGAACGACCGCGGCTCGCTCCTGGCTAGGTTTGCCATCGGCCATTGGCCAGAGTACAGTTGCTGCGCTTTGAATCAGCCGACGAGCGGCGGGCTTGGCGCCGACGGTCGGACTTGCGGGAAACAAGGGAAACACGAATGAAAATGGAATTCGGCGCAATCGATCATATCGACCGCCAGGACAAGCCGATCTGGGAGACTTATGACAGCCGGCTCAAGCTGGTGGAAATGTATGATAAGGCCGGGTTCTCGACGTTTCATCTCACGGAGCACCATTTCACGCCACTGGGACTGGCACCCTCGCCCCTGATCTTTCTGGCGGCTGCATCACGCATCACCGAGCGGATTCACTTTGCGCCGCTGGTGTTGATTACGACGCTCTACAACCCGCTCCGGCTAGCTTCAGAGATCTGCATGATGGACCACCTGACGAAAGGGCGCATCGAGCTGGGAACTGGGCGCGGAGTGTCGCCTTACGAATTGCGCTATTTCAACGTCGAGCCGAAGGAGGCGCCCGAAATTTATCGGGAATCGGTGGAGGTATTACTCGCGGCGTTGACGCAGGACGTGGTCAACTATCATGGCAAATATTTCAACTACAAGGACGTGCCGATCGAGCTTCGGCCGGTGCAACGGCCGCATCCGCCGCTGTGGTATGGCACGGCTAATCCGGAGACGGCGGCAGTGGCGGCGCAACAGAATGCCAATATTGTCTCTCTGCAAGGCGCGAAAGAAGCGCGCGTGCCGATCCAGCGATATAAGGACGAATGGGAGGCGGTGCACGGCGGAAGCGGCAAAAAGATGCCGCACGCCGGCTTGACGCGGCACGTCTACGTGGCCGAAACCGATCAACAGGCGGCTGAGCGGGGGAGCTTTGGCTTCGACAAGTTCTACGAAAGCCTGGCTTATCTATGGAAGAAACACGGCGACGTGCCTACAGGCCTAAATGCTTCCGGGCAGATGCGAAGGGAGACGCTGATCGCGGGCACCCCAGTGACGGTGAGAGAAAAAATCGAGTGCCAATTGGAGGAATCGGGGGCCAATTATTTTGTTGCTCGCTTCGCTTACGGCAACCTAAGTCATGAAGAGAGCGCGCGGTCGCTCGAACTCTTCACCAGCGAGGTGATGCCGCACTTTAGAAGCTAGCGGCATCACCTGCCGGC
>JASHRI010000200.1 GCA_030037435.1 Candidatus Acidiferrales bacterium
CGCTCTGATTCCCGTCGCCCCAAATGCCAAGCCGCCCAGCGTTCCATGTATGGCCGCAGCCACCAGGCTCGACGTAACGCTGGCGAAAACCAGATCGCGGGCATCGCGCAGAATGCGGTCACGATGCTCGCTGTCGAAGGGCATAACTTCTCGCAAGCGAGTGACCATGGAGTCGCCGTCTCGATAGAGATAAAACATCGCCAGAATCGTCACACCGAGGTCGAACAGAAATTCGGCCATGTGCCGTAACACAGTGCCTAGCTGCTCTCCCACGTACGCGGCGACACGCTCGGCATAGCGGTGCAGAGCCGCGGTCAAGTCGATCGCACTCAGCTCGGGAAAATGTGCTTGCAGCCTGTCCCAGAAATGACTCACCCATGTGAAATGTCCGGCTTCAAATCCAAGGTGAATTGATTGAGCGGCAACTACGGCCTGCCGTACGAAGGCCACCATCACCAGCAAGGTCGGCACGATCAGAATCAGTGTGACGGCGATGGTGGTCACCAGTGCAGCGGCGGTCCGGCCCCATCGCCGCGCCAACCACTCGTAAAACGGATAGGAAACGACGACGAGGACCGCCGCCCAGGCCAGTGCCACCAGAAAGGGAGCAAAGACCAGATACAACAAGTATGCGACGATAACGACGATCGCATAGAACAACACATTCCCGAGTCGTTTTTCCATGCTCGTTTCGGTTGTCAGCCGAGGCTCGGCCGCCACATACCCGTAAAGAAACTGATAGTTGCAATCCGTGGGTTTGTCAATCCCGATGGGCCAACGCGCCGGCGTTATCCGGGGCTATACTCCATCTGAAATTTGGTCTAGCTTGTTTCTATGCACGAATCCGTCTGCCCTCACAAGCATACGCGACTTATCGCCGAGGATAAGGACGCGCGTTACCTTGAATGCCTCGACTGCGGCAAAATCATCGAGGCCGGCGAACTGAAGGACGCGCCCGGCTTCGACGAATCGCTTTCGGACGCCTGAAGGCAAAAAACAGTACCGCTAGCGTCACATGCCGTTTTGGGTTAGGCTCTGCCGCTCAGGGCCTAGGGCCTATCCCGGGATGCTTTTCAAGACATTCAGCGCCGCCGTCTTTGGAATCGATGCCTTCCTCGTCGAAGTGGAAGTGGATGTCACCCCAAGGTTTGAAGGGAATTTCAACGTAGTCGGCCTTCCAGATTTAGCCGTTAAGGAAAGCCGCGAACGCATCCGCTCGGCTTTGCGCAACTGTGGCTTTGATTTTCCCTCCTCGCAGGCCGTCACCGTCAATCTCGCACCGGCGGACGTTCGCAAAGAGGGATCCGCATTTGATCTGCCCATGGCGCTGGGCCTTTTGGGCTGCCAGGGAACCTTCTTCGGCAAAGTTCTCGATTCGTATGTATTCCTCGGCGAACTCTCGCTCGATGGAGGAGTGCGCTCCGTGCGCGGTGCCTTGTCGGCAGCGCTTGCGGCACGCGAACACGGAATCAAGAACGTAGTCGTGCCCGGGCCGAATGCGCGCGAGGCCGCAGTGGTCGAGGGCATCCGCGTTTTTGCGGTCAAATCCCTGCCGCAGGCTGCGGACCTGATCAACGCGCCGGAATCGTTCGAGCCGGTTGCCGTCGACACCTCCCGAATGCTGACCGAAGCGGGTGAGTACGCCGTCGATCTACGCGACGTGCGTGGACAGCTTTCCGCAAAGCGGGCGCTCGAAGTTTCCTGCGCGGGCAGTCACAACATTTTGCTGATTGGCCCGCCCGGCGCGGGAAAGACGATGCTCGCCAAGCGCATTCCCACGATCCTGCCGCCCATGTCTCTTGAGGAGGCTGTCGAAACCACGCGCATTCACAGTGTCGCCGGCCTGCTTGACGACGCTCGGGGCCTTGTCGGCACACGCCCTTTTCGCTCACCGCATCACACGATCAGCGACGCCGGCTTGATCGGCGGCGGCGCCGTACCGCGTCCCGGAGAAGTCTCGCTCGGGCACAATGGCGTCCTCTTTCTCGACGAGCTCCCGGAATTCCAGCGCAACGTACTCGAAGTGATGCGCCAGCCGCTCGAAGATGGCTGCGTCACGATCGCCCGCGCCGCTGTTTCAGTCAGCTTCCCTTCGCGCTTCATGCTCGCTGCGGCCATGAATCCCTGCCCATACGGCTTTTCTCATCGCTACGCGCCTCGGGAAGCAAAGAAAGGCCCGAAACGCGGTAGTTCTGCACGTGAATCTCCGGCACGGCAGCCCGCAATATCTTCCGTTTCTGCACGCGGGGCAGGTGCCGCCAGTCCCTGAATACCCGGAATACAGCGGCCAATTGCTGGGCACTGAGGGGTGATACCGGGGCGGCTCCACGATTCGCTAGCGAGCCGTACACAGCCGCATCCTTATCCACCTCGGCCAATCTCTGGTCGCGATCCTCCCGGCTGATTAGGCCCTCAATGTAGCTATCCATTACGCGCTGACGCTTCTCCTGCAATTCGGCGAGCCCAGCTTCCACCCGGCCAGGGTCCGGGCCTTCGGCCTGGTTGCGGTGGAGGTAGGCTTCCGCGATGCGCTTGAGGAAACGTCGGTCGCGTAGGCCCTCAGCCAGCAAGCTGTCTAGAACCTTCTCCAACCGCTCCCGCCGCATGTAGACGTTCGTGCATTCCTTCTCGGAATCGCTGAAGCTGGATTTGCAGACGTAGTAGGATCGCCGCCCACTGCCGCATCCCTTCGTGTACACGAGATTCCCGCAAGAGGCACAGCGCAGAAACCCGGTGTACGTAAACTGCGGATCGTAATCGGTTCGCACGCGCCAGTGGTTTTGCTTCTTCTCGTCCAGGATCGCCTGCAATCGGGCAAAATCCCGCTCCGATACTAGCGGCTCCAATACTTTTACGCGGATAACCTCGTCCGGTGTGCGAAGCATCTTGCGCCTGTCGGCTTGCCGTCCGTCCTCCCGCGTGTATACAGCCGACGGAGATGGGTCACGTTTCTTGTCGATCACCCGCCAGCCGGTATAGATCGGATTCCGCAGAACTACGCGGAGATTAAAGGCTTCGATTCCAACTCG